>JAJDAB010000486.1 GCA_029262095.1 Candidatus Hydrogenedentota bacterium | reverse complement strand
GCTTGCGCTGGGCAGCAATGATGCAATTAAAGTTTGGCTTAATGGCGAAGTCGTTCACGACAACAACATCGAGCGGGGCTTTCAGATCGACCAAGACCACGTTGATGTCCGTCTCAACGAAGGCGAGAACGAACTGTTGATGAAAGTAGTCAATTACGGCAACGACTATGCTTTCTCGTTCCGTCGAGCGCGTGAACAGTCGAGCGAGATTCCGTTGGACATCGAACTGATGTTGACAGCCGAAGAACGGGGCGCAAAGGAAAAACGCAAACTGCGCGACTATTACCGCGAGCAGTACTCGCCAGTCTGGAAGAGCGTCATCGCAAAACGCGACGAATTGCGTGAACGCGAAAAGAAAATCAACGATCAAGTCCCGACGACCATGGTCATGAGCGAAATGCCGGATCCGCGTGAAACACATGTGTTAGTGCGCGGCCAGTACGATCAGAAAGATCAGGTCGTGAAATCCGCGACGCCGATGGCACTCCCGCCGATGCCGGAAGGGGCGAATGCTAACCGGCTTGGTCTTGCGCGCTGGCTGGTTGATCCGGCGCACCCGCTCACGGCCCGCGTCATTACGAACCGGTATTGGCAACATCACTTCGGCACGGGTCTCGTGAAGACCGCGGAAGATTTTGGAGCGCAAGGCGAACGGCCAACCCACCCTGGCTTGCTGGATTGGTTGGCGACGGAGTTTGTGAGCAGCGGTTGGGACACGAAGCACATGCATCGCCTAATCGTCACGTCGGCGACGTATCGCCAGTCATCGCACAGCACAACGGAATTGAATGAACGGGATCCGGAAAACCGGTTGCTTGCGCGCGGCCCGCGATTTCGCATGGACGCGGAAGTCATTCGCGATTCGGCGCTGTTTGTAAGTGGCCTTTTGGTGGAACAGCAAGGCGGGCCGAGCGTTCGTCCATTTCAGCCACCCGGTATTTGGAAAGAAGTCGCATACGGCGCTGAATTTACGGCACAGGTGTTCAAGCCGGATATAGGCGAAAACTTGCACCGGCGAAGCATGTACACATTCTGGAAACGCCAAGCGCCGCCACCCAATATGATGTTATTCGATGCGCCGAACCGTGAGACGTGTACCGTGCGTCGAGAACGCACGAACACGCCGTTGCAAGCGCTGGCGTTAATGAACGACCCGCAATTCGTTGAAGCCGCTCACGCGCTCGCGCATCGCATGGTGAATGACGGCGGCGAGGATGCACGCGATCGCATCGCGTTCGGTTTCGAATGGGCAACGTCAAGGCCGCCGACCGATCGGGAACGAAGTGTTTTATTCGGAGTTTTTGAGGCACAGCGTGCCGAATTTACCGAGACCCCTGACGCCGCGAAGACATTGCTGGCGGCATGCGATAGCGGTCACGATGAGGCGGCGGAATTGGCAGCCTATAGTGTGATCGCCAATTTGATACTCAACCTGGATGAGGCCCTCACAAAAGGGTAGAAATCCAGCCGGAGAGGACACCATTCCATTGACGCCACAAGAAGCAGTTCAACTCACGCGCCGGCAATTCTTCGGCCTATCGAGTGCCGGGATCGGCGCGGCCGCGTTGGGGGCACTGGTAAATTCGTCGGCAGCAGCGCTGGCGCCTCAAATGCACACGACGCCGAAGGCCAAACGGGTCATCTACCTATTCCAATCCGGCGGACCATCACAGCTCGACTTGTTCGATTATAAGCCGCAACTGCAATCGCGACAGGGCGAAGACCTGCCCGACTCTATTCGTATGGGCCAACGCCTCACGGGGATGACCTCGGGCCAAGACGCTTTTCCCGTTGCATCGACCAAGTTCAAATTCGCGCAACACGGCGAGAGTGGCGCATGGATCAGCGACCTGATGCCGCACACGGCATCAATTGCCGATGATCTTTGCATCGTGAAGACCCTCAACACAGAAGCGATCAACCACGACCCAGCGATCACATACTTCCAAACCGGTCATCAACAACCGGGCCGCCCGAGTATGGGCGCGTGGCTGAGCTATGGCCTAGGCACCGAGAACCACGATTTACCATCGTTCATCGTTCTCATTTCTCAAGGCAGTTCCAAGCGCGATGCACAAGCGCTGTTTCAACGGCTTTGGGGCGCGGGCTTCTTGCCGTCCGAACACCAAGGCGTAAACTTCCGTGGGGGCAAAGACCCGGTTTTGTATTTGTCGAATCCGGACGGCATCAGTTCCACTGCCCGACGGCGAATGCTGGATGGACTGGCCGAACTCAACCAACTTCAACACGAGGAGTTCGAAGACCCTGAGATTCATACGCGCATTCAGCAGTACGAAATGGCGTACCGGATGCAGACTTCCGTACCGGACGCGATGGATATATCGTCCGAACCGGATGACATTGTTGACCTCTACGGCCCCGACGCGCGGAAGCCGGGAACGTTTGCCGCCAATTGTTTGCTGGCACGTCGCCTCGCGGAGCGTGATGTGCGTTTCATACAGCTCTACCATCGAGGTTGGGATCAGCACGGCGACTTGCCCCGCGACATTCAATTGCAATCCAAAGACGTCGATCAGGCCTCGGCGGCGTTGGTCAAGGATCTCAAACAGCGGGGTATGCTCGACGACACCTTGGTGGTTTGGGGCGGCGAATTTGGCCGGACCGTTTATTGCCAGGGTAAATTAACGGAAGAAAATTATGGCCGCGACCATCACGGGCGCTGCTTTTCGATTTGGATGGCTGGGGGTGGCATTAAGCCGGGGCTCACGTACGGCGAAACCGACGACTTTGGATACAACATCGTCAAAGATCCGGTACACGTGCACGATCTCAACGCCACAATGCTACACCTCCTCGGCGTGAACCATGAGAAACTCACGTACCGCTTCCAAGGGCGCGATTTCCGTTTAACGGATGTCCATGGGAATATCATCCAACCACTTATTGCGTAACGAATTATCGGCCTGAATCGGGCCACACGGTAGATACCGCTGGCCGAATACACCATTTGCAGGGCGGGCCGCTGTCCCGTATCCTCGTTGAGATAATCGACCCCTGACTGCAGTCCAGGGCGCCTTGCCGCCTCGAACGTAGTTTATGGCCAACCGCCCTACAGGCTCCAAGACACTGCATTGAAGCAATTCGACGAAGAACTCGTATCCGGTCATATTCTCCGCTCCGTCTGGAAGCTGGCGTGGCCGATCGTCATTTTGCAGGTGATCAACGGTTCGAATCAGCTGGTCACGCAAGTATTGGTTGGCAACTACGTACCCTCCAAGGAAAACGTAGCGAACGCGGCGATTGGCATTTCGTGGATGTATTTCCTGGTGATGGTTGTGTTTGTCTCGTCGTTTCTTCAAGGAATGAATGTCCTGATCGCCCGATACAGCGGCAAGCAGGATCGCGACAGCATTGGGCGCGTCGTATTTCAGACGTGTCTTTCCGCGATGGGTCTGCACATTCTGGTGATGGCCCCGCTCGGCTATTTCCTGACACCCGCCTTGCTGGAGTTTGCTCACGCCGACCCGGAAGTACGTAGTTTTGCGCAACCGTACATGCGATTCCTATTTACGTGTTCAGCGCCAATGTTTTTGAATTTTCTCCTGCACAACGCATTTCAATCCGCGGGCGAACCGCGCATCGCAATGTGGTTGGGTGTGCTATCAACGATTCTCAATTTCGTGTTGATGATCGTGCTTATCACTGGTCCCGGCCCGATCCCGTCGATCGGCGTGATGGGCGCCGCCGTGGGCATTTGCGTCGGCCCGATTCCCACAGTGTGCATCGGGTTCTACCTAATACTTTCAGGCCGCTCGATCATTCGACTGCCAAAAACGAAATCGATCATTCCAGAATGGGCCTTGGTGAGAGAAATTTTGCGTATCGGACTGCCCACCGGCATCCAATCCGTCATGCTCAATATTGGCGGCGCCATACTAATCCGCTACATCGGCGAATTCGGCGCGGCGGCACAGGCGGCTTATACGATTTGTTACATGCAATTGTTTTCGCTGGTAACTTGGGTATCGTTCGGTGTGCGTGGCGCCACGGCCACCCTCATGGGGCAGAATATTGGCGCGGGCAAACCGGAGCGTGGTAAAGCTGCGGTGTATGTCGCGGCTGGCCTTGGCCTCGTTTGGGCCGGGGTGTTCGGCCTGTTGTATTTCTTCTTCGCGGAACAGCTTCTGGGCGTATTTAAAGCCACGGAAGAGCCGCTATTATCCTATGGCGTTTCCCTTTTACACGTTCTCGCGTTTTCCGGATTCTTTGTGTCTTCCGCGCTCGCATTCACCGGAGGCATGCAAGGTGGCGGCGACACGATATCGCCTATGGTCATCGCCGTACTCTCGCAAATCGTCATTCTTTTGGGCCTGTGCCAAACGTTTGTTATGCTCGACATGCTCACATTGGACTTGATTTGGATAGCAATCCTCATCAGCCATATCGCGCGCTTCTCGATGTCGATTGGCGCATTTTGGATGGGCCGATGGCGTAGGGTTAGCGTCCGCACCGAGTATAATGACCGCGCAGAAACGGTCGCTCCTGGTGAAACAAGTCCCGAACCGGCCGCCAACCGATCGTAGCGTCCGAGTCCCGTCCGACAAGCTTTTACGCGCTGCTTATGCGAACCTAGCAATTGCGCCCTAGCATTCGAGCGCGCTTTGGCGTTGTATTTCAAGGGAATACGGATTCCAAACCAAGAAGAGGACGAGCGACATGTCCATCACGCGACGACAATTCTTAAGATCATCCGGTGCAATAACGTTAGGGTTCGCGGGGGTACACCGGCTCTTCCAACAAAAGGCCAACGCGACGCCGCAACACGCAGATATTGCCGACGGATTTGGCCCACTGGTCAAAGATCCCGAAGGGATTTTCGATTTACCTGAAGGATTTCGATACAACGTCATTGCTCGCGTCGGCGATGAAATGAACGACGGGTTGCTGGTGCCGGGCTTGGCCGACGGCATGGCCGCGTTCGCAGGGCCAACGGGGCGAACCGTATTGGTGTGCAACCATGAGATTAAGACCGACAATATGGCGCTGGGCCCTTGGGGGGACGAGCCATCACGACTCGCTCAAATTGACCTTACGAGAGTTTACGATGGCCGACACGGAAAGACGCCCTGTCCCGGCGGCACCACAACGCTTCTGTACAACACAGAAGCGCAACGTCTGGAAGGTCACAAACTGAGTCTTATCGGTACGCTGAAGAATTGCGCGGGTGGGCCGACGCCGTGGAACACGTGGGTATCGTGCGAAGAAACCGTAGAACGCGCGGACGGGGAATACGATAACGATCACGGCTATAACTTTGAAGTCCCAGCGCGATACGGCGCGAAGTTGGCGGATCCGGTACCGTTGAAGGCGATGGGCCGATTCAATCACGAGGCGATCGCGGTTGAACCGAAGAGCGGTATCGTCTACGAAACGGAGGACCGGGAAGATGGCCTGATTTATCGCTTTATCCCAAAGGAGCGGGCCAATCTTGGATCGGGTGGGCAGCTACAGGCGATGGTGATTCGCGATCGCGCGAGCCTTGACACGCGCAACTGGTCTGACGAACGCGAAGTCCCCCTGAACGAAATTATGGCGGTCGATTGGATCGATATCGAAAATGTCGAGTCGCCTCGCGACGACTTACGGTTTGCCGGATTTGACGCGGGCGCATGCCGGTTCGCGCGCGGTGAGGGCATGTGGACCGGCGCTGGCGAGATCTTTTTTGCGTGCACGTCGGGCGGTCGCGAGCGCAAGGGTCAGATTTGGCGATACATTCCCAGCAATGTCGAAGGTACGCCTGATGAGGCTAAGAATCCCGGAACGCTGGAATTATTTGTCGAACCGAATGACGGTGGCATTATCGACAACGCGGACAATATCACCGTCGCCCCCTGGGGCGATCTCATCATCTGTGAAGATGGTGACGACGATCAGTATCTCGTCGGTGTAACGCCCAAAGGCAATATCTATCACTTCGCGAAGAATGCGGTCAGCGACTCGGAACTAGCAGGCGCAACGTTCTCGCCCGACGGAACGACTTTGTTCGTCAACATCCAAAAGAATGGATTGACCCTCGCCATCACCGGGCCTTGGAGAAATGCCCAAACGGTGTGAGTGGCGAAGCCCCCCGACTACCCCGTATGATTCGACGTTCGGCATCGAACTGAGGCGTTGAATCGAGTGTCTACCTTCAAACGAATCGCACTAATCATTGGCGTCGTCGCCGTTGCAACGTCGCCGCCCGCCGGTGCCCTCGAATCCGAGGGCGACGCGGCCGGTATACACTTCAGCGTTTACGCCCCGGATTGGACATGGCAGGGCCGCGACGCAAATATCATGGCGGTTTTCGAGAACCGATCGGATGCAATCGCGACGTGCGCAATTTCGTTGACCATGGCGGAGGATCACGCCGGCCACTTCGGACGGGACGGCGGACCGACAACAGAAGAGACACCGCCACTCGTTGAAGAGGTCTCTGTTGCTCCAGGGGAGACGCGGCGAATCGCGTTAACTGGGCTGACCGCACTCCACGGATTTCCCCGGCAAACGTATCCGCTGTCACTTACCTTAGCGGTCAACGACACCGAGACGAAGATCGATTATCCGTTGCGCACCATACGCGGCCAAGCGGTTAGCGATGGGCTGGCAGTCTCGTTGGGCCTACCGATTGGCGTCGCACTGCTGTTTTCCGTAGCGTTCGCCGCCGTTCTGTTTAGCACCAGCGCGCCCGGCGCTTGGAAAACGATCCCGAAACCCACACCCGAACCCAATCAGTCGGAGCCATGGATCAACCAAACGCCGAAATAGCACCCTGGAGTCTGAAACCGGCACGAATGGGGCCGCGTGCGTTGCTCTCACTGGGCACGGGGTCAATCATCGCTTCGTTCTATATCGGTACGGGCGACGTGACGATTGGCGCGAACATGGGCGCGCAGTTCGGGTTCAAGTTGTGGTGGACATATTTCGTCCTTGGCATCGCGGGCTGGGCGCTGATCGATATGTCGGTGCGCTATTTCTTACGTTTCGGCCATACCCCCATGTCCATCTTTAAAGACATACATCCGGCGTTGTCTGCGTACATGTTCATCGCGATTATCGTGTGCGCCACGTTTGGCGCCTACAGTCAGTGGGCGGCGTGCGCAATGGTCATCAGCGGC
>JAJDAB010000485.1 GCA_029262095.1 Candidatus Hydrogenedentota bacterium | reverse complement strand
ATGTCGATTTTTTCGAGTTGAGACGGCGCGCCAAATTCGGCGGTCATAACGTAGAGCGCCAAGTCGACAAACGGCACAATTGCTGCGTCGCCCTGTCCAATACCGGCGGTCTCTACGATGACGAGGTCAAATCCTGCTGCTCTAACTACATCAATGGTCTCTTCGAGCGCTTCGCAAACTTCACTGTGCGTATCGCGCGTGGCTAGCGAGCGCATGAATATTCGTCCACGGCCTAGCGAGTTCATGCGAATGCGATCACCGAGCAGCGCACCACCGGTACGCCTTCGCGACGGATCAATTGACAATACAGCGATATTGAATTCGGGAAAGTCGTTCATAAACCGAATCAGCAACTCATCCACCAAGGACGATTTACCCGCGCCGCCAGTACCCGTGACGCCCAGTACCGGCACGTTCTTTGCCGCCGTACCAATTACTTTTTCTTTTAGGCTGGCAAGCTGGCCATTCGCACTCGATTTCGCTTCTTCAAACGCCGTGATGAACCGTGCAAGGCGAACGGTATTGGTCCGGTCGATTGGTTTGTCCCCAGTGAGCAGTTGCTTTACGTCTAATTCGCGGTCGCACTGCTCAAGCAAATGGTTGATCATTCCTTGAAGGCCCATCGTGCGGCCATCTTCCGGCGAATAGATCTTCTCGATACCGAACCCCTCAATTTCGCTGATCTCGTCCGGCACGATAACGCCGCCACCACCCCCGAATACGCGAATATGTCCCGCGCCCCGTTCGTTCAAGAGGTCGACCATGTACTTGAAGAACTCGACGTGGCCGCCTTGATACGACGTCACGGCGATTGCATGTGCATCTTCTTGAATCGCGGCATCGACGATTTCTTGCGCAGAACGGTTGTGCCCAAGATGGATGACTTCCGCACCCGAATCTTGGAGGATGCGGCGCATGATGTTAATCGCCGCGTCGTGTCCATCGAACAGTGCGGTCGCGGTGATAATGCGCACATGATGTTTGGGTTTGTAGATTTCGACTGTCGCCATAGCGTTTGATCCGATTCAAATTGTTCGCAGCCCTGATCTAAACAAGTATACCGGCAGCGTTGTATTCGCTTCCAACGGTTGCGCGCGCGAATTTGCTTCGCTATTCTGCTCGTCGGGGGAAGTAATAGGGGGGATTGCGTCTTGAAACGGTTTCGCCGTACGTATGCGTTCTATTTGGGATTGGCGCTATTGGCACTGCTTTCCGGCGCGTGCCCGGATCAAGCGTCCGGTTGGCGCAGCGCCCTCTTCCCAAGCGATTGGACACCCGCGTTTACGACGGCCGAAGGCCATTTTCTACACGACTTTTCGTATGCCGGTTACCGCAACGGATCCGAAACCATTCCGCTCAAAGCTGGACGCCCGACCGTGTCCGTAGTAGATTTTGGTGCAGACCCAACAGGCTCGGCTGATTCGACTGTCGCATTTCAACAGGCCATCGATTCGCTCTCTCCCGGCGGCGGCATCGTGACGATACCGGCGGGACTCTATCGCTGCGATGATATTCTCACGATTACGACGCCGGGTACCGTCCTCCGTGGCGCCGGACCGAATTCGTCGCGCATCTATTTCACACGGTCCGCCGGAATCACCTCCAAGGGGCACATTACGTTTCGAGGGAACGTCCAACGAGAAACGGATATCCCATTCGCCGAGGACGGGGAGAATCGTGCACATACGATCAAGGTCGCCGATGCAGGGTCGCTCGCGGTCGGCGATGAAGTCAGTGTCGGCTGGGTGATCACAGACGCATTTGTCGAAGAACACGGGATGGCCGGAACGTGGCAAGCTTTCAACGGACAATGGCGTTCGTTTTTCAGACGAACAATCACCGAAATTGATCGCGCCGTCGCACCGCACACGATTACGTTCGACGTGCCGCTACGCTACCCAGCGAAAGTGCGTGACGCAGCCAGTTTGCGCCGCGAATCCGGTTACCTCGCTGAATGCGGAATCGAACACCTCGGTGTCGCAACGGCTGTCGATTGGGATGCAGCCTGGGAAGAGCGTCTCAACCACGCGATTCTAATGACTAACGTAAAGGATTGCTGGATAGACAACGTAGCATCGTTCGAATCACCGAATCCCGCTGCAGGAAACGACGGGTTCCATCTCCAATGCAGTGGCATCAAGATTCTCGACAGCAAACGTGTCACGGTCGCCGGTTGTTCGATGCAAAAACCGCAAAATCGTGGGGGAGGGGGGAGCGGCTATCTCTACGAAATTTCCCGCGTCAACGAAGTTCTCATTCGCGATTGCATCGCCGTCGGCGGACGGCACAACTTCATACAAAATTGGGACTTTGGAACGAGTGGATGCGTGTTCTTACGTTGCAACAGCTCCGGTGGCCACGCGCTGACCTCGAAGATCGATCCAATAGGCTATCCCGGTTTTTGCGAATATCACCATTCACTCGCGACGGCGAATCTAGTCGACAACTGCGTAATTCAAGACGGTTGGTTCGGCGGCAATCGTAACGACTGGAGTTCCGGCGCTGGCCATTCCGTCACGCAAAGTGTTTATTGGAATACGCGTGGCGGCGGCCTCCTGACGTCCTGGCAGTTCGGTAACGGATACATAATCGGCACGGAAGGGATGGTCGTTATTACCGCGATGATCGGTGATAACGCGCGCGGCACTGGTCCCGCAGATTACCAAGAAGGTATAAATGAAGGTGATGCATTGTTGCCGGCATCATTATACAGCGCTCAACTCACGCAGCGGCTGGCGCTGCCATAATAAAACCTCTTGGAGTGCGGAAGACCTGTCGGCACCTCGATCGAGCGCCTCGAATCTCGGTTAGTAAGCGATATTAAGCTGAGACAAGCTGACGAAAATGTAGATGACATATACCACAAGCAGCCCAACTGCCAGCCCCGTATACGCGGCAGCCACGACGCTCCAAAAGATTTTCTCGCCTCGCCCGAACGCTGGACTGCGCCAGATGAGGGGAATGGTGAACACCCCCGCCGCGACGAAAATCAGAAATAGAATCGTGCTGCGGCGATAAAGGATTGGCTGTGGTTCGGTAGGCGAGGGCACGCGAGTCAACTGGATGCCGATTGGTCAGCCTACGGACTCGATTTCACCCTCGGCCAATTTGAGCAGATCATCGAGTGTTAGCTCTTCCGACTCTAGGTATCCGGCGTTCGCTCCGTCGACGTCCAGATAAAACGCTGGCGGCGCTGAGCCCAACACTAACTCGAATAAGGTTGAAATATCGATGGTGAACGTCTCGAACTGAGGCGACGTCATCGCCCGAAACTCATCCATTGCGGCTTCGTCATCTGCCATTACGAGGCCTACCACCTGTGGGAAATCCGGTGTTTGCGACGCCTCGTTCAAGGGCGCGATAGACGCACGGCAATGATCGCATGTCGCATTGAGTACTGGGACGATGTATTTCCCTTCGCCGAGATTGATTTCGGTACCGTCCTCTTTCTTGAACACGAATTTTGCGAATGGCCGTTCTTTCAGTTCCTCTTCACTAATTTCCACTTCCACCAGATTCTTGTTGGGCGCGACGGCTTTATCATTGAGGATTCCAACGGCGAAAACAGCCGCGAGTCCAGCGCCGGCTACCGCCAAAGCAGGGCTCCGTAACTTGCGATCAACATCCGGTGAAGCGTTGTGTAGTTCGTACCAGGCATAACCCGTCATAATCAATAAAACGATATTCTTCGCAATTGACCAACCGGGTCCCAGCGTAATCGCGGTGCCGAAGCATCCACAGTCTTCGAGCCCGTGAAACGCCCAGCCGTATGCAATAAGTCCGGTAAACGCGACGAGCAACGCGGCAGTCCCCGCGAGCAACATGCCACGAAGGTGGAGTCCGGCAATGAGCGCCGCTCCGATTACGGCTTCTACGATTGTCATCGTCCACGCCATCGCCATTTCAGTGTCCGGATTTGCGGGAAAGACACCGTAGTTGCGCACCTGAATGGCGAACCCAAACATGTCATACGTTTTGGTCGCAGCGGCGACAAGAAAAATCACGCCAACCAGTAGTTCCATTATACGAGCAATTTTCATGGACGGTATTCTGGCACAATTCCGTATCTGCGACAACACGGAACAACCCCGAATCGACTTGGTTTTCATGATATAGTGGATTTTTGGGGGCTTAAACGGAGTAACGACAGTGGACGGTATCCAAATACTATTTGTTGTCGGGATCATCCTGTTCGTTATTGCGGCGGGGGCATTCGGTTGGTGGCAGGCGAAAAAGCGCCGCGAAGCATTTCAAGCGCTCGCGAAGAAATTTGGTATGCGCTACCACCGCAAGGACCGGGGGATTGCGAGTCGGTATTCCTTCCTGAAGAAGCTGGACCAGGGGTCAAACCGGTACGCGGAAAACATTCTTGAAGGCCAGTACCGAGGCCACCCAGTGCTCGCATTCGACTACCACTACGAAACGTACTCTACCGATTCCAAAGGTCGGCGCCAGACCCACCATCATTACTTTTCGTTTTTCATTTTGCACCAGACGCACTTTTTCCCCGAACTGCGCATCTATCCCGAGAGTTTTATGTCCAAATTCGGGCAAATGCTGGGGTACGATGACATCGATTTCGAGTCCATCGAATTCTCCAAAGCCTTCACCGTGCGCAGCAGCGACAAGAAATTTGCGTACGATATTTGTCACACGCGGATGATGGAATTCATGCTCAAAGACAAAGCATTAGCCGTCGAGTTTGATAGCCAATGCATTGCACTGGAGTTTGGCAGTAGGCTTGCCATCGAACAATTTGAACATCGCCTCGATCAGTTGTGCGAACTACGCGAACTGATTCCCGACTACGTTTACGCATCCTAGTACGAACACCGAGGGAGAGTACGGAGCCATGGAAGTCATCGTCATTGTCGCGGTCGCCGTTATTCTTGTGCCACTGATTTTTGTTATCGCCACGTACAACGGGCTTGTGAGTACGCGCAATCATGTCGATGAGTCATGGTCCGGTGTGGAAACGGAGTTGCAACGGCGCTACGACCTCATTCCGAATTTAGTCAATACGGTCAAAGGTTACGCAACACACGAACGCGAGTTGCTCGAGCAGGTCACCAAGATGCGTGAGCAAGCCGCTGCGAATCACGGGTCGCCGGAAAGCCAGGCTCGATCGGAAAACGCGTTCCAGGGCGCACTCGGATCGCTGATGGCGCGCATCGAAGCGTATCCTGATCTGAAAGCCAACAAGAACTTCTTGGATTTGCAGGACGAATTGACCAACACCGAAGATCGATTGCAAGCCGCCCGCCGTTTCTACAACGGCAACGTCCGAGAAAACAACAACAAAGTGCAGATGTTTCCCTCGAACATCATCGCGGGAATGTTCAAATTCGCAACACGGGAGTTCTTCGAAATCGACGAACCTAAAGCACGTCAGGCGCCGAACGTTTCGCTTTGATTCGGTTGTCTCATTTGGAAAAGTGAACCGAGGGTTCGTTAGGAAAGGAATCAATCATGAAAAAGGCAAGAATGTTCTGTATCGCTGGCGCGACGATGGTTGCGATCATGATGTGCGCTCAACTTGGCGTTGTCGGTGCGGCGGATAAGGCAGAAGATGTGGTGGCGATCGTCGATGCGTATGTTGGTTCGTGGAATGAGGCGGATGACGCTGCGCGGCGGTCACTGCTGGAGACTGCGTGGTCGGATGATGGGGTATATACGGACCCGAGTGCTGAGGTGAAGGGCCGGGATGCGCTCTTCGACCACACCGGCAATTTCGTGTCGAATCCGGACATGAAAGGCTTCTCGTTGGAGCGCGTTTCCGGCGTGGATGTGCATCACAAGTTGTTGCGGTTCGATTGGGCGCTCAAGAGCCCGGATGGAAACGTCGTGATGGCTGGCGTCGACTTCGGTGTGTTGGATGACGATGGACGTCTGGCGAGTATCACAGGCTTCTTCGGGCCGATACCCGATAAGGAATAAGATTACGACGACGCGTTTGTCGGCGCAGTTCTGAGCCGACGACTATTGACCGAATGCGGACAAGAAATCCTCTGGCGACGATTCGGAATTCCATCCAGTTGCCGTCACGAGTTCGCTTGGTTCCAGCAACGCGCCCGCTCGAACATAGAACGCGTTTCGTGCGTTCCGATCCACGAAGTTGTTCTTCGCCCACTCGGAGCGATACCCCATGCCATGCGATGCGAGGGCCGTGTGCGCGTACATGATCATCGCTGTCTCGTGTGCCGGTTCGACCAACGGTGCCATCGCTTCCGCCGCGAAATCGTCTATAAATCGCTGCCCGTGCGCATTGCACTCCGTGCCCACAAGTATCGGTAGCGACCGCTTTTGAGCAGCTTTCACGAAGGCATGCAGCTTCTTGACCTTGCCCTGCCGCGCGGCTTCGTCCTCGATGTTCCAATTCCGATCTGGAATGACGTTTACCGCTTCGACTCCGGTTTCAATCAGAAAGTCCAACAGTTGACCCGCTTGACGCTCACCGTCACTCGTCCCATCCAACCACGCCATCGTGGGAATCGCGCCCGCTTCTTCTACATGGGCATTCATATCGCTGAGTGCCGGGAAATCCGGGCCTTCCGGGGCCACATACCCGACGCCGCCCTGTTTCATTAGTTTCGATCGAATGAGCGCGTGCATCAACGGCGGATCCGATTCACGCTCGGCAATATCATTCTCCGACGTATCGAGTTTTTGGCTCCAGTACGTGTGCCGTTCCGCTGCTTTATCGAGCATCTCGCACGCCTTCGTGTGATACGCGATACAGACATGTCGTTCCGTTGCATTGCCGTTTGGCGTTAGGGGTAAGACGTCATTCTCGAAATCGAGGGCAATTTCCCGAACATGTGCGTTCACCCGATCAACGATACTTCGCGTTCGATCTTGCGCCGTCGTCTTGAGCGACGAAACCCATGCTGCGTTCGTATCGCAGTCCGCCGTGAATCCCGCGCCCATGTGATAAGCGATGCCCGGTTCGCCCGGTGAGTTGATGACGTTCTTGGCGTAGCGATCAACGAAGACTCGCGTTTCAATTCCGGCGCATGCGCGCATGTCCAACAGGCGACACGCATCGAGAAACTCGCGCACGCCGTCCAAAACGTCGAAGTCAACGATGCCAATCGCAGCCAGCCCCGCGACACGGGCCTTCCACGCGACCGCGGACGGTGAATCGCCGTATCCGTTATACGAATAGAAAGTGTGGCAATGGAGGTTGACCGCACGCGTGGGCTGGGCCAATTCAATATTGCCTTCCCAGGATGCGTGCCACAACGCTTCGAGCGCTTCCCGCCGGACAGCCGGATCGAATGCGTTTATTCTTGCGAGCAACGTGTCGTGTGATTGACTACTCATCGGAGAACGCGTTTCGATAAAGCGTGATGGTGGGACTCCCGATTTCCGGCATAAGGACCGAGACGATGTCGAACCGGTAATAGGTGTCATCGTCACCGTGCTTGGCGATGTAGGTGTGTGCCGCGCGGCGAATGTGGCGCTGCTTGCGTGCGTCGACGTTTTCCTCCGGCAGAGCGATGGAATCCGACGTCCTAGTTTTTACTTCAACGAAAGCGATGGTGTCCCCTTCCCGGGCGATGACGTCAATTTCATAACGGCCCAGCCGTGCGTTGCGCGCAAGGATTTTGTAGCCGTTGCGTTTGAGATATTTTGCCGCTGCGTCCTCGCCTCGAGCGCCCAGCGGCTTGGACCGTTTGAACCAGCGAATCAAGACGCGATCGATTGAGTCTCTGCGTCTTTGGCCGGAAACAATCGAATTTCTCCGAACTCGCTGCTTTGCATTGCTCGAATGACGCTGTTCTTACACAATTCCAGAATGGCGAGGAAACAACACACCAACTCAACGCGGTCACGGCTCTCTTTCAGCATTTCCGTCCACGACACGCTGCCGTTTTCCGCCAAACGATTCTTAATGTAATCGATCTTGTCATCCACCGAGTGTTCTTCGGTACTGACGACGTGCGGGTTGTCCGGGGAAAAGTAGCGCAACACGCCTCGAAAGGCCTGCGTCAGATCAAACAAGGTGACTTCCAACAACTCTTCTTCTTCATTGTCTTCGATCGCCGGTTTGGAATCCCGGGAGAACCATCCGTTCCGCGCATCCTCTAAGAAGCGCATCCGCTCGGTGACGTCCTTGAACTGCCGGTATTCGAGTAGTTTCTCGACCAATTCCAAGCGGGGATCTTCGTCGAACTCGTCTTCGTCCTCGGAATCGGATTCGACGGGGAGCAACATTTTCGATTTGATCTGTATGAGCGTGGCTGCGAGGACGACAAAATCGCCTATATCCTCCAGATTCTCATGTTGCATCATCTCCAAAACGGCCACGAATTGGTCCGTTATCTTCACAATCGGAATATCGAACACGTCGATTTCCTGTACCTTGATCAGGTACAGCAATACTTCAAACGGACCTTGAAACACGTCCAGATGGACTCGGAGAATTTCGTCGGTCGCCTCGTCGACGATTATTGGTGCGGGCTGGGCCATTGACCCTCCTGTTTCCTGTTCTTCGTGCATGCCTATTCTGTCACGAGCCGCTTCGGCTTACAACGTGAATTTCAGCGGTAACGGTGCCGGATTCCGCCCGTGCAATCCCCCATGTGGATTCAACCGCCGCGGCGGCACGTTGCCATCCCGCAGCGCGGTCGTCGAACGCTTCCATACTATATCCCCGCAGCAAACCGTCTTCTGCCAGAAGCCGACCTGCCTCAACACATTGCTCTACAAAGGCCTGCGGATTCAACCGCACGAATAAATTGCCCGGCTTCGTTGCCGCGCGCCGCTCATATGCCCGGCCAAGCAAGTCATCGCCCACGCGGCGGCTCGTCGCGACCAATAGCCCATTTCCGTAAAGCCCCGCAGTCGGTTCCAGTGCTGGGCCGCCCGCCATCGGTATATACAGGCGTTGTATCGCGGATTCATACCGCGGCCACATGGCCCATGCCTCTCCATTAGGCGACGGTTGCGAAGCGTCCACGAAAGACTGGACCACCTTCTCCTGATTGGCGTCGAATGTGAACGCCAATTCTGGAAGCGGTACGAATTCCTCCGTTTCGATTCCAGTCAGAGCGATTCGGACACCAGGTCCTTGGTCGGCGGTCAAGTCGACCAACAAGTCACGGACGGCATCCCAGTTCGTTACTTCCGCCTCCGTCATCATGTCATCGACTTGGCTGGGCCAACTACTCTGACCCGCCGCCGCCAAGGCTGCATTCCAGACATCCTCCGCCGGGCGCCCGAAGTCCAATGACAGTGCGACCAATCCTGGCGGCGGTTCCGCCAGATCTTGGGGCGCTGCGTCGGCGATAAGTTCACGGAACAGACGTGGCGCATTCTCATGGGGAACCGCGCGCAAATCGAGCCGAGTCTCGTCGGCAACAACCTTCACCGCGAATCCGACATGCGCGAAATTTCTGCCCAATAACGAATCTGTGTCCAGGACGTAAATCCCTTGTACATCTTCGGGGCCGGGTTGGCCTAATGCTTCCAGATCGGTGTCTGTAATGGCGGATTCGGGCGGCAACGTCAACGCTTCGATCAGCGTGTCCCGTGATGGGCTGGCAACAAGAACACGACCGCGTACAGCGTAATAGACGCCATCGTCAGGGAGATGGCGTAAAGCCAGACCGCCCGAAGAATCGTAGTCTACCCAACCGACTCGGCGAAACGTATGTTCGAAAAGCGCGCCGAGCCGCGTCATCCGCGATAGGCACACCACGTCGCTAAACGCGTCCAAATCGTTGGCGGTGACGTAAATGCGTTCGCGCACCAAGTTGTTCAAAACCCATTCCGGCATGCCGAAATTTTGCATCAACAAGTCTGGGAGTTGTGAGAAGCGCGCGTCTTCGGGGAGCGCGCTCCAAAGTGGCGAAGCGACGATGCGGCTGCGGCACTCAATCGGGTTATTGATCACCGCGCCGAGTCGTTGATCGCGCGGAAAAAATTCCGCGATTGGATGGCTATCCCGCGTTAGCCATTCAAGCCCCGCGCCAACTAGGATCAGAAAAACCAGGATCACAATCCACTTGCCACTCTGCGAGCGACGGGCCGATCGATAGGTGCGCGGCGTGACCCGTGTATAACTACGGACGGTTTCGCTCACAATTGGTCCGCCTCCAGCGAAATCTTCGCGTAGCCTTCCGACGTCGCTTCCTGGTCTTCAAATCGGACGCGAATTCGTTTTGCTTTCGGCTCGAAGATCACTGATAAAAATTGTTCCCGAGGCGAATCTGGAGATGGCGCCGCTGCTAAGTCCGAGACGAACGATTCCAATTCGTCTGCCGAAACAATTCGCTCCGCGGACTTCATGAATTCGATGAGCAAGCGCCTCGGGTCATCGCGATCGGTTGCGACGGATGTGGCCTCAGGCAACCGATCAGCGATTAGGCCTTGTAGTGGCGATGGCGATTCCGCCTCGGATGAGTCGCGCAGAATGTACGCGGTCTCGGCAGCGGTGTCCGCGACGAATAGATCGTATCCATCCAGCGATGCTGTTGCGCTGAGTTCTTGAATGAGATCATCTGCACTCTTGCATAGCCCGAGTGCGCGGTCGAGTTGCATCGAAAGTGG
>JAJDAB010000484.1 GCA_029262095.1 Candidatus Hydrogenedentota bacterium | reverse complement strand
TGAAATCATCACCGAAACAGGCGCGTCCACGGTTTTTTGGAATCGCCGCTACGAACCAGCCGCGATCGCACGCGATGCGTCGTTGAAAAAGCCGCTCCTTGAATCGGGCATCGAAGCAGCGTCATTCAACGGTTCATTGCTATTCGAACCTTGGGAAGTGCAAACGAAACAGGGTGGCCCCTATCGCGTGTTCACACCGTTTTGGAAGACCTGCGCGAAAATGCCAAGACCCAGCGAGCCTTTGCCTGTTCCCAAGTCGCCGGCCGCCCCGAAAGTATGGCCGGAGTCCATGGCAATAGACGACCTTGGATTGGAACCTACAATCGATTGGGCGGGTGGAATCCGGCGCGCATGGTCGCCGGGCGAGGAAGGCGCGCACGCGGGGCTGGATACATTCGTGCGTGACGAAATGAAGTCATATCCCCGCGGCCGGGATTTCCCCGCCGAACCTCTTGTGTCACGAATGTCGCCGTACCTACATTTTGGCGAAATTAGTCCGAGGCAAATCTGGTCGTTTACGCAACGTCACATGGCCGTCGTGGGAGGCGAAGTAGGCGGGGCGGCGTTCTTGCGCCAAGTTGGCTGGCGCGAATTTTCGTATCACCTGCTCTATCATTTCCCGATGGTTCCGGATACGCCCTTGCAAGAAAAATATGCACCGTTTCCTTGGCGCGACGACCCCGTGGCGTTAAAGGCTTGGCAACGTGGCCGTACCGGTTACCCCATCGTCGACGCAGGCATGCGGCAACTCTGGGAAACGGGGTGGATGCACAACCGTGTGCGGATGATCGTCGCGTCGTTTCTGACCAAAGACTTGTTAGTCCCCTGGCAGGAAGGCGCGCGTTGGTTTTGGGACACACTGGTTGATGCGGACCTCGCGAACAACACCCAGGGCTGGCAATGGACCGCTGGCTGCGGCGCGGATGCCGCTCCGTATTTCCGAGTGTTCAATCCCACAAGTCAGGGCGAAAAGTTCGACGCGGACGGTGAGTACGTTCGCCAATGGATACCGGCACTGGCGGAATTGCCAGCGAAGTGGATTCACAAACCGTCAGAAGCGCCGGCGGATGTGCTTGCCGACGCCAATGTTGTTATCGGCGAAAACTATCCCCCGCCCATTGTCGACCACAAGATGGCTCGTGAACGCGCGCTGGAAGCGTACGCTGCCGTTAAGGTCTAGTGGGGCAGAATATGCGCCGGTAGCGACGGTGGGTACTCCTCGATAGATTTCAAAATGCCTTTGATGTCACGTCGAATAGGTGCATGGTGAGTTCTTGGATTCTTGAGGTAGACAGCAGTTCCCTCCATTCCACCATGCCGAAGCACCCAGGCGACCGACCTGCGGGCATTCTCGTTTCCCTGCGCATGGATGATCACCAATCGTGTCAACGCGACGTCAAGCAGAGTGGTGCTTGAAAGGCCTTGGGCCATTCCCAGTCCGGGCGAGCAATGGATGGAGGATGTACCCACTGGTCTCCGAGGCGGGGGCGTCAACTAATGTGAACTCGCGTTCGCTCCTCGTGCTCCGCATGAGTGGTCTAGCGCGTTTCGCCCAATTATCGTATTCGCGGTACGCCTCGCGTCCACTTGGCGTTCTGCGCTCCGGCTCCCCTACGACCTCCTTCAATCTGTAGTCTCGGGACACGAAATAATCGATCGATTCCAGCGTTTCCCAATCAGGTGCTCGCGGATGATTACGAATACGAGCGCGACCCACATCGGTTAATCTGAACGCGATGAGTGCGTATCGTTGATCTGGTTTCGGTGTGCTGATTGAATCTTCGGGATTCAATAACTCGGAATACGCACGCAATGTATCTCCGGTCTTTCCCGGCGTCCAGGCATCTTGGACTTTGAACTCCGCAATGCTTCCCTGGAGATCGGTACATTCAACAACACCAACAAAATCTGCACGTAACACCCACTCTTGCCATGGATGTCCTTCTCGCGATTCGGCGTGAGTGGCGTTCGCACAGAAAGCTGCCAGGACGCACGCGCCAAATATGCGCGCTGAACTTAGCATTCGTAACATCGCGATTACTGACATGAAGTCGCTCCGACACTGATTCAGTATAATACAAGCCCAGATTTAGAAGGACGGACTATTGTGATGAGGCGATTGCTACTTGGACCACTCTTGTTTGCCGCTGCGGCTGTCGCGCAAGAATCACCGCCAGCCGGTGTTTGGCTGCCTGGGCCAAAGTTGGCGGAACCGCGCATGACTTTTACGGCGACGCTGTTGGCGGATGGTCAGGTGTTGGTCGCTGGCGGGACAGGGAAACGCGGATACCTGAAGTCGGCCGAACGCTTCAACTTGGACGCAATGAGTTGGACATCTGCGGGTGAAATGGCCAAGAGCCGATATGGCCATGCAGCGGTTTTGTTGCCCGACGGCGCAGTACTTGTAACAGGCGGATTCAACGGTGGAAATATTGCCGGTTGCGAACGCTACGACCTCGAATCGAACCGATGGACGACAGTGGCGCCATTGAATACGCGCCGTGACCGGCATACCGCAACCGTGTTGCGGGATGGACGGGTTCTAGTCGCGGGGGGATGGAAGGACGGCGTGCCGCTCGCGTCTATAGAACTCTACGATGGTGCGAACAACCGTTGGATCCCAGGTCCGCCCATGACCTATCCACGAGTGTATCACTCGGCCGTGTTGTTACAGGATGATACGCTGCTCGTCGCCGGTGGCGAGTCGCCGGAAAACACTGCGACGACGGAAATCTTTGATCCCGTGACCGGCACGTGGAGCGAAGTCGGTGAGATGACGACTCCGCATGCCTATGGACAAACTGCGACTCTGTTGGCGACGGGTGAAGTGTTGATCGTGGGCGGCGAAGGCAAGACAGACCATATCATCGAAGATTCGGCGGAGCTATACGACCCGGTTACCCGTCAATGGATAAAGGCCGCACCGATACCCGGCGCTCGGCACTGGCACGCGGCGATGCGCCTCGCTTCGGGCAACGTGCTGATCGCGGGCGGTACAAAGGGTGGACGGCACGTAATCGATCACTCCGCCGTCTTCGCCCCCATCGAAATCGCGTGGAGTCCGGTCGGAAAGCTCATGACCGGTCGCCAAGGCGCGGCTTACGCGGTGCTGCAGAATGGGTTTGCGCTAGTCGTGGGTGGTCGAGACAATCGAATGTTCTTGGACTCGACCGAAATATTTGCCCCACGGGAAGCGGTGACTTCGGGGGCGGATCAGACGGTACCCGAGTCGCGGTAGCGATGTCGTTGGATTCTTCCACGTTTTAGAGACTGCGCGGTGCAGGTGGCGTCGCGCGTGTACACTTTTCATTGTGCAGTAGCCGTTAGGAATTTATCCCGATGCCAGAAGAAATCATCTTAGTAGTTGAAGATGAAGCCGACGTGATGGAACTGATTCGGCATAACCTCTCGCGCGAAGGGTTCAACGTCTTCGGTGCGATGACAGGCGAAGACGCCTCGTACAAAGCAATCAAACACGCGCCCGATCTGATCCTTCTAGCGCTCATGCTGCCGGGTGTAAGCGAGCTTGAAGTGTATACACGTCTCAAAAACGATGAACGGACCCAGGACATTCCGATCATGTTGCTCTCGGCGAAGGGTCAGGAGGCGGATGTGGTAACCGGCCTTGAGATGGGTGCGGATGACTACATCATGAAGCCGTTCAGTCCTGGCGAATTATTGGCCCGATTGCGGGCTGTCCTGGATCG
>JAJDAB010000483.1 GCA_029262095.1 Candidatus Hydrogenedentota bacterium | reverse complement strand
ACGTTCAATAACACGGACCTCTCCGATAACGAATTATCGGGACCACTTGCGGAGGTCAACCCGTCGTTATTATCGACATTCAAAGGCTACGTCACGCTGAATTACGAGGAGATTACGGCATTCTTTTATGAAGAGCTAAAGAATCACGGCTGGGTGATTAGTGACTTCGGATATGGTGAGGAGTCCAACAGCGAGACGTACATTATTGGCACGAATGACGGATACGGAATTGTGTACCGAACGAGTAAAGCGGCTTCACGAACGCGTGTAGTCATTACGCATGGACCACTGAATTGAGTAGCATGTTCAAATCCAACTCTCCGAAACTTCGGCGCCGGGAATTCCTTGCAGGTTGCGCAGCCGCGACGGCGTCCCAACTCATCCCGCGACAGGCCACGGCCCAACAGCAGCGCCCGAACATACTGTTCGTGTATACGGACGACCAAGGGCCATGGGCCCTGGGCGCATCGGGCAACGCGCAAGCGCATACGCCCAACATGGACCGGCTCGCAGCAGAGGGCGCATATCTTACTAACAGCTTCGTGACGACCCCTGTGTGTTCGCCGTCACGGGTCGGCCTGTTGTGCAGTCGGTACGGTTCGGAGGTCGGCATCACGGATTGGATCCATCCCAGGGAGGAACCGGATCTCGGCCTCGATCCAGGGACGTCCACCTGGGCACGAGACCTGGAACGTGCGGGCTATGCCACTGCCCTCGTTGGTAAGTGGCACCTAGGCATTCAGGATCACCAGCATCCATCAAAGTTCGGCTACCAACACTTTTCAGGATTTCGGGCGGGCGGCAACAAGGTTAAAGACCCTGAACTAGAGATCGATGGTGAAGTACAGACGGTCGAAGGATTGACGACCGACCTTCTCACGGATTATGCGCTGGGCTATCTCGAAGCGTTTGCGGGCAAGCAACCGTTCGCGATGTCCGTGCACTACCGAGCGCCGCATGCGGCGTGGTTGCCGGTCGCCGATGAAGATTGGGACGCGGTCAAAGACCTCGATCTTGAGTTACCTGAGCCGGACTTCCCGGACTTGGACGTCGACCGTGCCAAAAGGGCGATGCGTGAGTATCTCGCGAGCGTCGCCGGCGTGGATCGCAATATTGGCCGGCTGCTCGACGCACTAGAAGAACACGGCATCGCGGAAAACACGATTGTGATCTTCACCAGCGATCACGGATACAACATTGGCCATCACGGGTTGCTGCATAAAGGGAACGGCAGCCGGTTGACGAACGAATTTCGCGGCAAGGGCAGTCGTCATCCGGGTGTGACGCGTCCGAATATGTTCGACACGTCGTTGCGGGTACCGACCCTCATTCGTTGGCCCGGCGAATTGCAACCCGGCAGTCGCTTCTCCCCCACATTTTCAAATTTGGACTGGTATCCAACGTTGCTCGCAATGGCAGGCGTGAAACCCGATGAGAACGCGGTGCTACGCGGCAAGAACTATTTGCCCGTGCTCCGTGGCGCACGGATACGCTGGGACAACCGCCTTTACGGCGAGTACAGCATCCATCACTATGCGGAATCGCACTTACGCATGTTACGCACACCGGATTGGAAACTGATTCGCGACTTCAAGAACGAAGGGCGCGATGAGTTTTATCATCTCGCCGAAGACCCGAACGAATCGCAGAATTTGATCGATGATTCGCGGGAAGAAGTCGCCACGATGCGGGTAGCATTAGACAAGGCGTTGCGGAATCGAATGGTGCAATTGAACGACCCGGTGCTAAACGAGAAATAGCGCGAAGGCGGGGACCCAGTGCGATTGGGATGGCTCTCTGGATTCCCGCCTTCGCGGGAATGACGAATTCTTATGCCAGCGTCATGGCACCAATCGCCTCCAGAATTCGAAGGTGAAACTCAGCCGCGTTTACGATGCCTTCCCCGGTGATTTTGTCGAGGGTGTCGTGGTCGGTGTGGTAATAAGGCGGGGCTTGGATTAGGCAAAAGGTGGGTTTGTCCTCACAGACGACGTGTAAATCGCTGATGCAGGCTTTGCGAACTACCGGCGGGGTCGTCATTAGCCCGGTTTGTTGCACGAGGTCGGGGAGCAAGGCTTCGATTTCGGGCCAGCCGTTCGGGCCTACGAATGCCGCGCGCTGGTCGTTTAGGTTGTCCGCCCAGCCTGCCTCTTTGCCCTCCGGGCCGATCTGCGCATCGACATGCTCTATCGCGATGCATCCGTCAATCGCTTCGAAGCGAGCCGGATCTGCGTTCACAAATGCGCGCATCCCTTCACCCCGATCATGGTGCGCCGAACACGCAACAAACCAAATCGTGGCGTTTCGAGATTCCGGCGGCAGCGCTGAAATGCGGCGCGCAACCAACGCCATCGCGGCTAGACCGCTGGCATCGTCATTGGCACCGTGAAAAAACGAATCAAGGTGCGCCGTGAGCAAGATGTGTGAATCACCGGTACCCGTAATTTTGCCGACCGCATTCTTGGCTTCGAGCTCTGTCGATTCCGCGTACTGAATCAAGCTGATGATCTCTGATCCTTCGTCTGCGGCCTCCACAACGGCTTGACCGTCGATGGCATCAACGCAGAAACACGGAATTGGACGGTTTCCATCGGGATACCGCTCATCATGCAGGGCATACGGTTTGTCCACCGGCAATACGGCGCGCCATCGTTGCGAGCCGAGCGCTGAGGGCAATGAGAACAACAGGCCAGCGGCGTTTGCACTTACCGCACGTTGATAGAGCAGATTCTTGAGAACGTTATTCTCACCAATTTTCTCCATGGCGACATACGCCCAATGCCCATCCACGTTGTCCCAGTCCGCGTCGTCACGAATTACGCGTATGCCGGCGCTCGCACGGCCATCGGGGAAACGCGCGTCGAACGGCGCTGGCACTGCCGTACGCAGTCGCGTGCCGCCTTGAATACGCAATGTCCAACTCTCGGGACGGTGCGCGTTGAATGTGAACGTTTCGGTGCCGACCTCGTCCACATACGGCGCGACATGTCCGGCAAACGCATAAGCGGCTTTGCGTTCAGCGGCCGAACCGGCAATGCGGCCCCAAAGTCCGCGTTCATTCTCCGTTTCGAGTGCAATTTTTACGTAGTCGGCCGCAAGACCCAGTGCGTTTGACGCGGACGAATTGCGTTGCGCGATAGCGTTGCGAGCAATCCAAGGTGTACCCATCATTCCCGCCGCGCCCGCTAACCATGTACGTCTCGATATCCGTGTCATTCAACCCTCATTTCAACGGGCGCCGCTTCAAGAATCTTTCCTAGCAGCGCACCAAATTGTTGTGACGTTACTTCGCTCCTGGGTAAAAAAGTATTCACCCGATGCACGACAACTAAGTCCCATTGCGGCACCACCACGATAAAGTGCCCGTTTGCACCGCGAGCCGAGTAAGCGCCATCGGGCAGTTTGACCGACTCGAAGTGTCGGCCATTGGCGGCGATCCACCACATGTATCCGTAGCCCCCGGATGGCCCGGCATCGGAGTACGACGCGGTGCTCTCCGCAACCCACTCCGCCGGGACGATCTGATCCTTTTTCCATTTGCCATCGCGCGCCATCATCAGGCCGAAACGCGCCAAGTCGCGCGCACTCAAGCGGAACGGATACGCCGGATGCACGGATTGGTCGCCGGCGTAATAATCGGTGTGCGCGCCACGCTCGAAGTCTTGCATGCCCAGCGGCTCAGCGAAATCGAGTTCAAATTTTTCGAAAAGGCTCGCCTCGACTTCGTTGTCGAATATGGTGCCAAGCGCATTGAAATCCCAGTTATTGTAGTGCCAGTTCGTCCCGGGTGCATGACTACCGCGGGGCGGTTTGCTCGCCGTCATGCCCTCGGTTTCGTATAACGCCGCGTGGTATATCCCCGAACGGGCCTTGAGCAAATCGCGAACGGTCGCCTGTTTCTCCCCCTCGGACAACGAGGGCGCTTTGTCGTCGATGCCTAACGCTTCCATGGTCTTGTCTATGTCGATCGCGCCGCTCTCAACATAGATGCCGTAGAGCGCGCTAAGAATACTCTTGCGCATCGAGTGACACATGAACGCGCGTTCCGTTTCACCCCACTCGTAGACGATACGGCCGCCGTGGACGACAATTACAGCGGACGTATCGAAGGTTGACGCAAGCCGTTTCGCCTTGTTTAGGCCTTCGCTCGACCAACCCGCTTGTTCCGGCGAACGATAGGCGCGCCACGACTTGCCGGGATAGGTCTCGGCGATCGCGGACGCGGCAACCGTGAGCGCGACGAGCAGCCCTGCCACGCGTATTGAATGATGTTGGCGGATCATTCCTCGTTTCCGCTCTCAAGGAATTGAACAAGGCTGACCAGATCGCCAAGGCTCATCGTGTTGAGCAACCCTTCCGGCATGACCGACGTGGTCGCTTCTTCGCGCGATGTGATCTCACTCTTGGGAATGTCGACTTTTTCACCAGTAGTCGTGATGAGCGTCAACGTCGAATCGTTTTCACCCGCGAGCATTCCGGTCACGTCGCTAAAGTCCGCGAGTTCCACGTGATACGCCTGGTATTGATCGGACACTACTTTCGACGGGTACTTAATCGATTCGAGGATATCGCGACGCCGGAACCGGCTCACAATCGTGGACAAATCGGGTCCACCACCAAAACCAATTTCGCCGAACACATGACAATTCGCGCACCGTGCACGAATGAAAACCTTCTCGCCGTTTTCCAGATTCGGTTTCCGGTAATTCATCGGATCGTATTCAAGGTATTCAGCGAGTTCCTCGAAACTCATTTGTGCCAGATCGCTATTGACCTTTGGCGCTTCCTCATCCAATTTCGCGAGAAGGGCCAGCGCGTCTTCATTTCGTTTATCCAATGCCGCCTGTTTCCGCGCTTCGGCAGCCGACCGTTGTTCCTCAGGCATCAGCTCCATCGAGGCGGACCAGAGATTGTCGATGTACCCCGCCATACTCGCGGCGCCGCCGATTTCACGGCCCGTGTCGAACCAGGCCACCAACTGCTCGCGTTGATCGTGGTCCCATCCTTCCTCGATTACGCGCAGGCAATACACGGTGTGGATTTGTTCTTCCTGCGACTTGTCCGGCGTGAGGTAAGCCAGGAGCTTGACCGAAGCGCCGGGCGGCTGCGTGTATGCCGCCATCACCTGAAGCTCGCGATTGACGTCCATGTTCTGCGCCGGGAAGCGGTCGAGAAGTTTGGGCCCAACGGCATCTTTGAGCGACGCGCGGCCCCCCTCGCCCTGGTCGCGAATAAAGGCCAACGACATTACGCGCATGTACTCGAGCAAAACGTCGTCCGTCATCTCTCCACCGGCGAGTGCGCCCAACCGATCAAAGATCGCGTCGCTATCCTCCGCAGACTCCGCGGTGAATACCAGCGCGAGCAGTCCTTCCATCGCGGCGTGCGGCTTATTCGCCGCATCCATCGTCAAGACTTGGTCTTTCCAATACGACTTGTTGACCCGACGCAAAGCCTGTCGCGCGGAATAGCGAACAAATCGATCATCATGATTGAGCTGGCGAATGAGCGACTTTGCGAGTCTGCGATCCGCCCTGCGCGAGTTGTCCGCGGATAATCCTGCGCGAACAAGGGCCTCTGCGGCGCGCCGCGCAACGGTGGGATCTTCGTCACTGAGCGCGTCAGTTAACGGCTTCCGTGCGGCATTCAGCGGATACGTTCCCAGCAACAACACGCCTTGCGATCGAAGCGCGGCGTCTTCCACTTTCATCAAGCGCGACAACATCCCGCGATCGGGCTCTGGTCCGTGGAGCTGCAGCGCTTCCAGGGCGCGCAAGCGTTCCTCAGAAGACCGAGCATCATCAAACACGGCTTGCGTGAGCCCCGTCTCCCACTCTTCGCCAAGTTCTTCTTTCGCGTTTGCATTCGCAAATTTACCCCACGCCGAACGCGGCATGGGTTGGCGGACAATGTTGTCTATCGCGGAACCGTCTTGCTTCGGAGGGACATCCGATCCGGTGTAGCGGACACGATACAGTCCGCCTGTCGTGTTTCGACCACCAATGGTGAAGTAGAGATTGCCATCAGGACCGACGTCAAGATCGGTCACGTTGAGGGGTTCGCCAACGATGAAGTCATCGGTCTCACCGGCATAAGTCGCCCCGGCTTGTTCCGGGAAGATGACACGGATACGTCCACGAGACCAATCGCCCATGAAGAACGCGCCGCGGTATTTCTCGGGATACGCATCGTGATAATAGAACGCGACGCCGACGGGTGAACCACGGCCCACGCCATCCACGCCGGGTAATGTGTCGATGTAGTAATCCGGCATCTTGCTTGAGCCGGTCCGCCAACCATACTCGGCGCCGGGAACCGCGTGAATTACGCGAATGGGCCGGAACCACGGCAATCCACGATCCCATTCCATATCGGAATCGAATGTAAAGATTTCGCCGGTCAGGTCCATCGCCATGTCGAACGGATTGCGATAGCCCCCAACGATTTGGCGCCATGTCTTGAGGTCCGGACTTACCCGGTGCATCGTGCCGCCTGGAGCGCGGATGTTGTTTGCGTGCCCACGCGGATCTACGTAGCGCGGTAGGAGGTGGTCTTCGGCCAGGCCATACAGTGGCGATGCGGGGTCGTCTGGTTCCGAGGGATGCGCGTGGTTGCCGTAGAGAATGTAAAGGTAACCGTCCGGACCCGTCATAATCGTGTGCGGACCGTGCTCGCCGATACCACCATTGGACTTCATGACCATCGAGACATCATCAGCCACGTCGTCGCCATCCGTGTCACGCAAACGGTATAGCGCCGTCACTTTGTCCGGCTCCGGGCCGCGCGAATGAACGAGCAAATCCCCCGGTCCGAGATAATGAATGCCGTGCGCGGTATCAATTTCCTCAGAGTAGCTGTGTTGCCGATCGTAGGTGCCGTCGCCATCGTCATCCATCAATAGACGAATACCTGCTCCTTCGGCCGCCAACGCGGGCCGGCCAAGATGATCGAACGTCATGTTCACGACCGACCCGATCATATCGGCGGGTGCGACTTCTTCAACGACAAATCCAGGTGGCACGTGAAAGCGATCGCCACTCAACTTGATGAGGTCGCGGCGCGCGACATCGTCGAAATCAGGGATAAGTTTGGCGCGCGGCTGCAGTTCGCGTATTTCAATGTCTTTGAATGCGACGGTCATATCCGGGCCGGTGTGCAGTTGCAACGCGATTACGCCGACTTTTGCACCGTCCGGATCGCTAATGTCGCACGTCGTATGTCCATTCAACACAATGCGAACACGATCGCCTTCGCACATGATTTCGAATTCGTTCCAATCGCCCTGTTTGGCCCAGGTCTGCGTTGTGGCTTGCTGCTCCGGCGTCATCGCTTGCCAATACGGCATAAAGCCGCGCTTCTTTTCCTCGTACAACATTCCGAAGTACGTTTTCTCCGCGATGTCCGCCTGATACCCAGCAACAACGTAATCCGACAGTTTCTCGCCTCGGAATTGAATGCCGCTGTTGTGATTGCCGAGCTTGGCTTTCACGCGCAGGACGAAATCGCCAAATGGCTTTTCGTGGATTAGGAACGTGTTCCCGTCGATCTTGGCGTCTACGGTGGAACCGACGATCATGCCGTCCTTGACGCTCCACAATCGGTCGTCGCCCGACCAGCCAGCTAGATCTTCGCCGTTAAAGAGGGGGGTAAATCCGTCTCCGGCTTCCGCCACATGCCAAGGCTGAAGAACGGCCAAACCGCCCAATCCTATCAGCAGTCCGGCCAGTCCAATCCCGAAACGTCCACGAATACGCATGCCCACTCTCCATTCGTTCCTATGCGCCAAACCGCGCAGCCTACGCGAACGGCGATTGTAGCGAAGAAACGAAGTCGTTGCGAACCGAGTTTTTCATTCGAAGCCGAAGGGGTTGTTCCGGATCATAAGAAGTGACTAAACCGGATGTGCAAACTTCGCGTCTCACTGGGACAACGGGTGAAATGCACCTGGGATAGGACCGTAATGCGAGAACCCCATGAAGCTGCGCTATACTCGTCCAGCCCTGCGGAAGCCTTACTTCCACAGGCGTCTTCGAAGCCAATCAATGGTAGACCGACCACCATGACGCAAGACGATACGAACGCGCGCATAGTCGACATTCAGGGTATGACCGTTTCGTACGGGACTCGTGTCGCGCTCGACAATGTCACGCTTCCCATCGAGCCGGGCGTCGTCGGCTTACTCGGACCCAATGGCGCTGGCAAGAGTACGTTGCTCCGAACGCTGCTCGGATTCATTAGACCGGCTAGCGGTACCGCTAGCGTCTTCGGAATGCCGATAGCCGGCAACGCGCTGCGTATTCGTCAACGCATTGGCTATATGCCGGAAAAGGACATCACAAGTCCAAAGATTAGCGCGGTGTCATTTGTGTCGTACTGCGGAAGCCTCGCGGGCATGCCCCGATCGGACGCCATTCAACGCGCACACGAAGTCCTGAATTATGTAGGTCTTGATGAAGAACGCTACCGCACCATGGAAACATTTTCGGCGGGCATGTTGCAGCGCGCCAAGCTCGCGCAAGCCCTCATTCACGATCCGCGACTTCTATTCCTAGACGAACCGACCAATGGCCTCGATCCAACCGGCCGCGTTGAAATGCTGAACCTGATTACCGAAATCGCGAAACTGAAGCAAGTCGCGATTATTCTGTCTTCCCATCTGCTGCCGGACATTGAACACGTATGCGAACGCGTCGTCGTCATCAACCAAGGCCGCATCGTGCGTACCGGCGACATGACCGATCTTACGCGCATGAAAGGCCGCATGATGGAAGTTCGCGTGCGCGAAGGTTATGCGACCTTTGCAGACTATTTGCGCAAACATGGCTTCAACGCGCAGGAAACGCATGATGGCACCTTGATTGTCACACACGATGATTCTGTGACCGTCGAACGGCTATATGCCCTTGCACGCGAGACGGGCCACCAAATTCGCCACGTCTCGCCCGTGCGACAAAAGCTCGAAGAAGTCTTCCTCGAAGCGATACAGGAAGCGACGGTATAACCCGGTGCCGATCTACGAGCAAACATACAAACCCTGGGAAGCCCGGTCACTCCTAAGGTGGCGATGGCGCCCGATCGCCGTACAAGAGCTACGCATCGCGATGACGTCGCGTTCGTTCAAGTTTCTATTGCTACTCGCGTGTTTACCATTCTTAATGTTCTTGCTACTGTTTCTGTCCGTCGACATGCTCGCGTCGAACCCGGAATCGTTCGCAGGCATGGTGTTGGAAGAGACCAATATCGTCGCCATCGATGACCTCATGTTTTGGCGTTTCCTGCGACTGTGTGTGCCGCTCGTGGTGTTGTGTTGTCTCGCCGTCGGGTCGGGATTGATATGCAACGACATGCGCAACAATCTCCTGGAGATTTATTTCGCAAAGCCCTTGACCAGTTCCGACTATTTTATCGGAAAATTCGTGGCCGTAATGTATTTCCCGATGCTGATTACGGCCGTCCCGGCACTCTTCTTTTTCCTATTGCACGTCATCATGACACCGGACAGCAGCACTGAGTTCATACGCGAATACGGATACTTGCTCCTGACTATGCCGGCCTACGCGATCG
>JAJDAB010000482.1 GCA_029262095.1 Candidatus Hydrogenedentota bacterium | reverse complement strand
CAAATCGGATTCGGGCGAATCGAATCGTAGCGCATCGAGTGATGGCAGCCGATCAATTCCACCACCAACGCTGTAGTACGCGAGCTGGTGCCGTTGCTTGAGCTTTGACTCGAATTCTGGACGTGCAGCGGCATAGGCGTTACGAATACGTTCGCCGCGCGAGAGTCCGTCTGCACCTTTCACTTCCATGCTCTTGGAATTGTCGATCAATATAACGACGTAGTCTTCGTTCGGAACAGGCAGTTGCCCGACGATACAGGGGTCGAGCGCAAGAAAGAATGCGAGCAGCAACGCCAGTGCGCGAAATGCGACGAGGGACACGCGCGGCATGCCGCGTACGCTTTCGAGTCGCCGCCACCAAAGAACGGCCGCTGCGAGTGCAAGGACAACAATCAAAATCACCGCTGGCACGGCGGGTACAGGCACGCCGAACTCGAAGCGAAGTCCGCTCAGTTGATCCGAAGCGCCGCCAGCCAGCCGCGCCTTTATTGTTTCCCACATCGAATAACTCTCTTGATTTAAGGTGTGTTACGTTTGATCGTCTTCAGCGTCGGATAGAGACTTGAAGTATTCGGCTACTTGTTTGCGATACCGCGGAGGGACATCGCCTTCGTCGGCGAGTATAAATTCGCGGGCGTCGAGTTCTGCCTGAATCGCGAGCGCCAAGCTCTCAGCGGTTTCGCCGAGTGGCTTTAGAATTTGATCGAGCACGAGTCCGAATCGTGGCGTTAAATTACGGCGGCGATATGTGCCGCGCACGTCTTCAATCTGTTCTTCGATTCGTTGTAGGTCTTCTCGCAATTCGCTGTTCTCAGGTAGAAGTGCGCGCGCATCGCGAACGGCTTCGAGCCATTCGCGGTAATCGTTTTCCGCGAAGTCGCGCAAGTCATTCGGCGACCACGGGCGGAGCGATTCTGACCACGCGCCAGCGTCCAAGTTGCCGCCACCGGGGCCACTATTCCCACCGAATTGCCGACCGCCTTGGTTGGACTGGCCTTGGCCCTCTCCAGGTTGTTGGCCCGGCTGCTGGCCTTGTCCAGGTTGTTGACCCGGCTGTTGGCCCTGACCGGGTCGGTCACCGGGCTGTTGTCCTTGACCAGGTTGATCGCCGGGTTGCTGACCTTGGCCGGGCTGATCTCCGGGTTGTTGTCCCTGACCAGGTTGATCGCCTGGTTGCTGACCTTGGCCGGGTTGGTCACCCGGTTGCTGACCTTGACCAGGTTGATCGCCCGGTTCTTGACCTTGGCCGGGTTGGTCACCAGGTTGCTGACCTTGACCGGGTTGATCGCCCGGTTCTTGGCCCTGGCCGGGTTCGTCCCCTGGTTGCTGACCTTGGCCGGGTTGATCGCCGGGTTCTTGGCCTTGGCCCGGTTGATCACCGGGCATTTGGTCTTCCATTAATTGAGCGAGTTGGTCGTAGGCTTTTTGCAAGCCTTCGAGGTCGTCCTCCACAAGGCTGTCCGCTACTTCATCCAAATTCATGCGCGCTTGCGCGAGTTTCTGTTGGATGCGCGTTTCGAGTTCCACAGCAGGGTCCCAAAACCCAAGTTCAACTAACTCTTCGCTTCGAACAATATCCTGATCGATCGCTTCACGACTGGTTTGGCGCAACCAGTCGCCGAGCTTGCGAGACATCAATTCTTGTGTGGCTGTAGACCGATCGGCAAGTTCACTCGCTTCTTGCATGATGTCGACGAACTCGTCCGCCATCTGCTCTTTGTCCGCGATCATTTGATCGCTTTTCGCTTCGTGATCACGATTCGTATCGAACGTGGGCGCGTCATGCTCGTCCCGCATTTCAGCGGTGCGTTCAAGCATGGTGTCGCCATCTTGAGCGAGTTCCTTCATACGATCTTGCAGCTCACGCATACGCTCGGCGGAGGCGTTCCGAGAATAGTTTTGCAATTCGTTCTCGATATCCTCGATCGCATCCAACGCGCGTGAACCGGCGCTTCGTGCTTCTTGCAACATGTCCTGACGGAGGAATTCGAGATTTCGGTTCATTTGCTGCCGCGCGTCTTCGACTGCTTCTTGCGCTTCACGGGCCTGCTTGTCGTTGATAGGTTGAGACGCCATTTCGCGGGAAAGCTCGTCCAGGCGTTCGAGATTCGCTTCCGCCTCGTCTTTCAGCCGTTCGAGCATGCGTTGCCGCTCGCGTTCTGCTTCAGCGTCATCTTTTTCGCGTTCAGATACAAGTTTGGCAAGTTCCTCGTTGAGCATTTCCTGACGCTGGGCCAATTCGCGAAGGTCGTTCACCATCTCCTCGGCAGCTTGTTCTTCCTGCGCGGGCTTTTTCTCTTCTTCGTAGAAATTGCGGTTGCGATCGGTTTCCAGCTCTTCAATCTCCGAGAGGCCTTCGCCGCCTGCCCCCTGGGACATCGATATTTCGGTTTCCTCAGGTCGCAATTTAAGGACGCCACTGTACGCCTTCTGGCCATACCCCGCGCATTCGGAGAGCTTTTCGCCAGGGTCGGGAAGTTCTGCATCTTCGAGCGTCTTAACGACACCGCGCATGTCCAACACGATTTGCCCTACCACGTCGCGAGGCACGCCGGGCTGAGTCATCATTTGAACGTATTTGTCCAGCAATTCTTGTTGCGCCTCGACTATCTTGCCCCGCGTGTCGTCGAACTCGACCTCGTCGAGCGTGTGGGCGCGTGCGCGCAAATTCCAAGTCGCGATGATGATTTGTTTTTGATCACCGGAATCCGTTGGCATCGCGCCTGCGCCCGCGTCACTAACGGATTCGCGATAGGTCTTGCGGAACGGTCGAACCGCGAGGAAATAGGGATCGCCATAGAGCTCAAATTGCGATCGATCGGGACGCCGGTCCTTAGCCCATACGGTCCACGTAACTAAGTCACCCGGCGTCAGGCCGAAGTCTTCCAGGTCCAACTGCATATCGCCGTTGGCTTGAACGGATTCGGGATCGAGCGCCTCGATCGGGATTTGCACCGGCTCTTCGCCCGCGACTTCGTATTGCAAACCAAAGTCGGAGAGGCCGAAATCGTCGGAAACGCTGAATGTGAATGGAACCTCTTCCAAAAGGGTTACATCGATGTCTTTTCGTGGAAAGTCGATTTCAATTTTCGGTGGATTGTCGGGAAGCGATTCAATTGTGTATTCGGGATTGTATTCGCTCTCTTGCCCCTCTTCGTCCACGAGTTCGATGCGGTATACATCGTCTTCGAGAACTTTCAGGTTGCCAGACCATTGCGCGTCGGTGTTCGCGGCCAGTTGAATGCGGTCGCCGGAGTCTGTGACCAACGTGGCCTTCGAGACTTTCTTGTTAATCCAGACGGAAAGCTCGACATCCGTGCCTTCGACTGCGGTGATGTTTCCGCTGTTGGGCACTTCACGCCGTTCTTGTTCAAGGTATTCGGGATAATCGTACGCGAGGTCAATTGCTTCGACCTCGGGCGGAATCCACGTTGCAATGGTAAAGACGTCGGATCGCCGCCAACCGTATTGGACCTGATATTCGACATCGTCATTCACGCTGGAGAATTGATGAAAGTGAGCGCCTTCGGCGGCACCGGCTTGCATGGATGCGGTTTGCCAGGACGCGCCTTTCGCGCGATATCGAATGCTCGCGGATTTACCGCTTATCTTCGACACGAGCGACACTAGTTGGTTGTCGCCCCGGCGAATGCGGACGTCTCCGGGTTCGACGGCGAATTCGAGCAATGAAGATACTACGGGTGCTTCTTCTCCGCCGAACCAAACCGCGGGTACCCAAAGACGATTAAAAGCGCCAATCAAGAGTAGCGATGCGAGAATCATGGCGTATGCGGCGAGGCCACGCAGTCCTATGTTGCGTGTGCTGACAAAATCCGCGTAACTAAGCCGCGACGCATGTTCTTGAGTCTCTTCAAGCAGCCGATCGACGAGCCACTCCGACGTACCCTCGTGGGTAGACTCACTGAATTCGAGTGCGCTGATGATCCGGTTCTCAAGTTCGGGTTGATGTTGATCGACAAACAGCGCGACTTCGCGCATCGGTGTAGGCCGCCAAAGAGGTCTAATCACCAGCAGCACCAGGGCGGCGAATTCTACGACTAGGAACGCGATGATAATGTGAATGCGTTCAACGCCAATCGGCAGTAATACGAATAGCAATCCGGTAAAGAGTAAGGCCGCAGCGAGCGAACACGCAGCGAAACTAAAGAGGGCGTAGGCCCAACGCTTTCGGCGAATTTGCCACGCGACCTCGCGTAGCGCATGCGCCAATTCTGGACTAAGGGCGTGGGGTTCTTGCGGCATGGTGCGCGTAAACTCCTGCTATTCAGCGGGTTGACCCAATACAGATCGCCCGTCTACTGTGAAAGATACCTTGTGTAGGCTGTTTCGAGCAACAGACTCAAGAGCAGCGCCACTATCAGAAAGTGGCCAAACTCTTTGCCTTCATCGGTTTGCAACAATTCCGCCTCTTCCGAAGTACGGGCCACCCCGGCGACGCGACGCAAATCGGGCGCGGCGCACATTCGAAGCTCAAACTCGCCGGTCGATATTCGTGTGCCATCGGATTCATGGGAATCGACATTGACGGCTTCAACGCGATCAGGCGTTGCATCGTTGGTCCAGGTGACGAGACCAGCCTGCGTAAAACGGCCATCATCGGACCATTTCGCGGGCGCATTCGTCGCATCGGGTTGAAGTTCGCCGCTGACCGCGACCGACGTGTCATTGTTTACGTTATTACCAACGGTCCATACCGTTCGTACGTCGTTCAGGTCGGCGAGATGCGCGAGGGTTTCGTGAAGAAGGGGTACGAACCGTGGACTCTTTGGTAAATCGGTCCATATCAAATCGGTGCCGAACGACCAGACGATTGCACGGCCTTCTCCAAATGTCGTTTCCGTCATTGCAGGAGGCGATTCGATCGCGCGCTCGGATCCGAATCGTGACAGCGGAGTCGCACGCGTATCATCCGTAATCCGCAATGTATGGTGATTGAAGAACTTGATCTGTGTGAAGTTGTTGAACTGCGCACCGCGAAATGGAATGAATATCGGGTGGTCAAGGTCGACCCACTCCAACACGCTATACCGGTATGCGGAAATGTCTTCATACATAAGTCCGTCGGACGTAACACCCAACGCATTCAACAGCAGTCGATTTGCCGCGTCCGGTTCAAGATCGGCGCCCAGGGCAAGTAGTAACTTACCGCCGCTTTCGACAAAGTCGAGTAGCTGTTGGGCCGTGTCATTTGTGAGACCATTGAGGCCGGCGGCAATGATAAGCCGGGGAGGATTCGGTGCGCTGAGTTTCGCGGGGAGATCCGATTGACCGCAACGTTCGACCGTCCAGGACGCGTCCGCGCCAGTGGGTAACGCTTTCTGAATGAGCCATGCGCCGGGCCAGCGGGTTTCCTGCTGCAATTCGCTGAGAATTAGCGTCGGCACTTTTGGCGGCGCGCTCCACGCGAAGTAGCGCCTGTTATCCACGTTCAGGGCGTCGTCATCGAGTTGTAGCCAACCGAATAGTTGACGCGTGTCCTCAACCGGCAATTCGAACATTACGCGGGCGGCGTTCCCCGGCGGGACATCGACGCTTTTTGATTCGGCAGTCTCATCTCCAGTAATTAGTGCCACGGCGCACGCGCGGGTCGTCGCGTCGACCCAGTTCTTGATTTTGGCACGAAGGCGAAGCCGTCCTTGTGAATCGACGGTAATACCGAGGTCTTGGATCGAAACGTTGGGCGCAGCGCTTTCCCCAATCTCAACCGGATTGAATTGCACCCGCGGCGAAAGTTTCCAGCCATCGGCTCGTCGTGGCATGCCCGCTTTCTGGAAGTCGCTAATGATGTGAACGGTCAACGACACATTTTCTTCTTCGGCTGTTTGTAGGAGCATTTCTTGAGCTCTTTGCATCGCCGGGAGGAACTCGGTGGTCTCTTGAGTTGACTCGATGCCATTGATAGCCGTACGCGCCCGCTCGAGCGACGTGGTGGTTGCGTCCGCCGCACTGTCAACAGCAGAAAGGACCACAGGGCGTTCCGCAAATGCGACGACTCCGACAGCGGCATCGGTACCCACGGTGGCTAAAATGTCGAGTGCTTCGACCTTGGCCCTATCGAGCCAATCAAGTGTGCCCATGCTGTAGGAATTATCGATGAGAATGACGTGACGCGCGCGATCTTCAAACGGAACAATCGCGGCGGCGGATTTTAGGATGGGGCGCGCAAACGCAAAAGCAAGTAGCGCGAGCATTAACATGCGCAACAGCATGAGTAATATGTGTTGAAGGCGACGGCGTTCGATGACTTCTTTTTGAACGTCGGGAATGAACATGAGACTGCTGAAACGCATCGGCTCCCGTTCGGGACGCCGAATGTGATGAATAATCCAGGGCGCAACCAGGAGTCCGACACCCGCGAGGAAAAGGGGTGTGAGAAAGGCCAGACTCATGCGTTGAATCGATGTCGCGATGCAGCACCGCTCTTCGTGAGCAGTGCATGATTACGGTGATGAAGGTAGCGTTGGAGAGCGCGATCGAGCGGCTCGCTCGTCGTCAATTCTTCAAAATCGATTTCGGATGCAAGGCACTCTTTGCGCACGGCATCGAAGTGTAGCCGTCGGTTTTCAAGGTAACCTTCCCGCACAGCGCTTGGGACGGCGTACCGCTCCGCCTGGTCTTCGGCGTCGACAAACGTCGTGGTTTGATCGAACGGAAACGTCTGCTCCGCAGGATCACTAATCTGAAAGACCATGACATCGTGGCGACGTGCACGCAGCGACTTCAGATGATCAATAACCTCGTCGACCGGGTGCAGTAGATCGGATACGAGAATAACCATACCGCGCGGTCGCAAGACGTCGCCCAAGTACTTCAGCGTAGATGCGACGTCGGTCTTACCCGCTGGCTTCAAGTTGTCGAGGGAAACGAGCACCCGCTGCAAATTGGGCTTGCCCCCTTTGGGCGGCACGTGCGTGATCAATTCGTGGTGGTAACCGATGAATCCGAATGCGTCGCGCTGGTCGTGCAACAACACGGACAAGGCCGCGGTCAACATGACAGCATATTGAAATTTGGATACCGCGCCGGAGGCGTAATCCATCGAAGCGCTGCAGTCGAGCACCATCGTACACAACAGATTGGTTTCTTCTTGAAACTGTTTGACGTGTAACCGGTCGGTACGCCCGTAGAGTTTCCAGTCGACAAATCTTGGATCTTCACCCTGCGTATACGGTCGGTACTGGGCGAATTCAATGGCCGCTCCAGACCGTGGGCTCTTGTGCATGCCGGTCATAATGCCGTTTACGACCGTGCGTGCGAGCAACTGCAGATCGCCGATCGATGCGAGCTGTTCGGGATCAATGAATTGCAGTGGTTGTGATTGAGTGCTTGCCATCAACGTTTTACGACAGGTTCGACTGCGGTTCCTTGACGGTATCGAGCAATTGCTGGATGACTGTTTCCACATTAACCTGATCGGCTTCCGCGCGGAAGTTCGTGAGAATGCGGTGCCGCAGCACACTTGGCGCCACCGCACGAATGTCGGCGCAGGACACATGGTAGCGACCATTGAGTACCGCGCGCGCTTTGGCGGCGAGAATTAAGTTTTGACTGGCGCGGGTACCGGCACCCCAACTCACCCATTTGCGGACAAAGTCTGGTGCTTTATCCGAAGATGGACGACTGGCATGCGATATTTGCACCGCAAACCGCGCCACGGGATCGGCGATCGGAACGGCCCGAACAAGTCGTGCGAACTCGATCATGTCTTCGTTCGTAAATACAGCACTCAACTCTTGGTCAAATCCGGATGTTGTCCGGGTCGCGACGGCAAGTTCTTCATCTTCGTCCAAATAGTCGATCAAAATGTTGAGCATGAAACGATCAAGTTGCGCCTCGGGCAATGGATACGTGCCTTCGAGTTCGATCGGGTTTTGCGTTGCGAGCACGTAGAATGGCTTCGAGAGCGGATGCAATTCGCCGCCGGCCGTGACCTGTTTTTCTTCCATCGCTTCAAGGAGCGCTGCCTGAGTTTTGGGAGGGGTCCGGTTGATCTCATCTGCCAGAACAATATTCGCAAATAAGGGCCCGCGGTTAAATTTAAAATGGCGGTCTTCGTCCAATATTTCAGAACCAGTAATATCTGAAGGCATCAAGTCCGGTGTAAACTGAATCCTTTTGAAATCCAGATCAAGCACATCTGCGATCGTACTCACCAAAAGTGTTTTTGCAAGACCCGGCACGCCCACCAGGAGGCTGTGTCCGTTACTAAAAAGGGAGATGATCACGGCTTTGACCACATCATCCTGTCCGACGATTACTTTTGCGATTTC
>JAJDAB010000481.1 GCA_029262095.1 Candidatus Hydrogenedentota bacterium | reverse complement strand
ATGCGCAATTCGGCGAGCGCTGGCAACGGCAAAACGCGGCACAACAATCCGTTGCAATGGCGCGCGCGATCGGTCAAACGAATGCCTTTGTCGTTGCAGCAGAACGCCTTATCCCGGAAGATGACGAGGATCGCACTACGTGGGAAGTGTTGGCGAGCCTCTATGGAGCGGCGGGCCGCCATGAACAAGCTTACGAGTATCGCAAGAAAATGTTCGACCTGAATCCCTACGATGACAACCAACGCCGGCAATTGATCGCCACGCTACGCGCACTTAAGCGCATCGACGCAATCGTTGCACTTTCGTCCAGCCCGGCGCTGCAGCCGAGCATGCAACAGGCTGTTCAGGATCGTGTTCAGCTGGCGAGTGCGCTGTACGACGCGGACTCCATAGATCGGGGCGCGAATGTACTAAAAGACCTCACATCGTGGGCAAAAGGCCCGGAGGCGCAATCCAGTATTGGCACAATGCTAGCCGGACTCAAACGGTATGAAGATGCGTTGCCCTATCTGGAGCGGGGTGTGCGATCGCACAACGCAGGCGCTACACAAGGTGCCATGCTTGCCACGGTGTACGCAGCAACCGGACACGACGACAAAGCCTATGACCTGTGGTTCAACCATCGCGGACAGAACGACTATGGTTACGCGCTTTGGCAGATGCTCTCGCTGGGTTCACCCGAGCTCGGAGTACGCGTGTTGCGTCAGGCCATCGCCGATCGACCCGGTTCCACTCAGCATCAAGGGCCCTTAGCCCGAATGCTGCACAAAATGGGTGATACGGAGGCAGCGATGAAGGTGTTCGAAGAGAACGATATTGTTCTCACGCGCACGGCGCGATCGGCGTTGGATCGCCAGTACGGTAGCTTTTTGGCTGAGTCGAACTTGGAACTTTCCGCTGTCGAGACGTTAGCCAACGCGGAACGTCCGGCCTTGCTCGCCGCATTACCCTATGCGTTATCCGGCCTCGCGAACCGAAATGAATTCGATCGCGCGGCGGCTTTGTGGAATCAGTTCCCGAAAGATGCGACGTACAATTCGCAGGCGTGTATCGCCATCGGCGACGCGCTCACAGACATGGATCACGAGGCGGCCGCGGAATGGTTGCTAAGAGCGACGCAACAGAACGACGCGACGTTTGCGCAACAGCAGAGCACGGGCCAGAAACTGGCCGAGCTGAAAGCATTCGATGACGCGTTCACGGTATTCGATCCGCTCTTAACTAAACGTCCGGGTCTGTTCAACCAGCACCCCGAAGTAATCGAAGTTGTGGCCAAAGGCGGTGACCAGTCGGCGTTCGAAGCACTCGCTGCGTCCATCGATACCCACAGCCCCTACGACGAACACGCCCAATTCTGGCATGCCCTCGCGGACCACTACCGCGCGCCCGCCGAATCGCGATTGCCGGAGCTCGCTGAATCGCAGCTGTTGAGCGCCACGCAATTGCAAATCGCGGCCGACGTATTGCAAGCCGCCGATCGCCGTGCGGATGCAAGTGCATACTACCAGCGCCTACTGAACGGCCGCTTTGACGAACATGTGACCGGTCATGCGCGCGAGCGGCTGATAGCGACAGCCGTTGAACAGGGTCAACTGGCGGAAGCCGTTACGCTCTACACTGCATTCCTTCCGTTCAACGACGGCTACTCGGCGAGCGCTGCGTTGACGATCGCGAAAAGTGTAGAGGCGGAAGACTTACCCGCGATACGCGACACTATTAAGGCGCTAATTGATGCAGAACCAAACCATCTTCGCGTCTCAGACCTCGCGGCGTTTTACACCGAGTTGGCAGAAGGTGCTGGAGAACCAACGGAACCGGACACGTTACTCTCCGACGAAGCGGAACGTGACGAAGCACGTCGATATGCGGAGCTCATCGAATCGTGGCGGTTTACACGTCCGGTCGAGACGCTGAGTTCTCAATGGAATACCGGGATTGTGTACGAAGACGCGCGTGCAGCGCTCGATGCCAACAACACGATAGAAATTCAACCGAGCGAGCATCTCGGCATGATCAATCTCACATCGTTCTTCGGCGAAGACCAATTGCCAGGATCGCCACGCTATGTAATCGGTGAAACCACGATCACTTCAACCATCGATCAACGGGTCACAATTCACATCGGCGGCAACGTATCACCCGTCGTATGGGTAAACGGTGTTCAGTTAAGAGGGCTTGGCGCTTCGGCACCGTATCCCGACCAGGCACGCTTGTATGTGGACTTGAAAGCCGGTGAGAACTCCATTGTCGTTCAGTTGGCAAACGGCTCAAACGGAATGAATTCGTTCCAGCAGAACGCGATGTACATGACCTATGGCGGCTATTACGCCATGCAGTTCTCAAACTACGGTCGCATGTATTCGTCCGGAGCGGGAAACCCGATGGCAGGGATGCAGCTTGGCAAGCAGAAAACGCCGCCGCCGCAATTCGGTCTCGGAGTTCTAAATCCACCGAAGTCGGTCACCGCGCCGACCGGAATCTAGACGTCAGGCGGATCCATTCGGAACGCGTTGCGTGTCTTGCGTTCCCATTCCGCGATGGGGTGCATGGTACGCATTTCACGCAGTTGCGCGAGCATCGGATGCCCCGCTTCCTGTTCAGCGGTCCATTCGCGTGCAAAGTCGCCGGACGTGATTTCCTTCAATACGCCGGCGAGTTTGTCATGCAATTCAGGAATGATAAATCGCATCCCGCGCGTCATGCTACCGTATTGCGAAGTGTTGGAATGCAGTTCCATTTGCTTGAAGAAACCAATTTCACGAATCTTTTGCATGGAATACGCAAACTCACCGGACAGCAGAATCTCAACTAGCGCAGCCTCTTCCGGGTATCCGGCGTCAATCAAAGTCTGAAGCGACGCCATCAAGACTTGACCAAACGCGGGGCCGAATCCCTGTTCGGTGAAAAGGTCCAGCTCCGCCTCTTGCGCAAACGTGAGTTCGAGCGCGCCGCTGCGTGTCGTGCCAATTCCCTGCGCAATCGCGAGGCAGACCGCCAACGCCTTATCCGTCGCATCCTGATGCACTCCCACGAAACTCGGGAAGCCACTGCCTTCGACGTAGGTGTCACGAACGCCCTGCCCGATCATTCGCGGCGCAACCATCACGACGTCCACGTTTTGGGGCGGGGTCAACATCCCGAACGCAACGTTATAGCCCGTGGCGAAACAAATCGCGTCGCCCTCGTTGAGGTGTTGCCGACTCGATTCGTCGAATACTTCCGGCATGACTTCATCTGGGATCAAAATCATCAGGACATCACACTGTTTCGCTGCGTCGGCAACGTCAGCCGTCGCAAAACCATCTTCTTCCGCACGCGCGCGCGTTTCGTCTTTGCGCACGCCGATGAGTGGTGTGACGCCGCTGTCGCGCAAATTCAACGCTTGCGCACGGCCCTGATTGCCATACCCGATGATGCCAACCCTGCGATCGTGCAGTACGCGGATATCCGCATCAGATTCGTAATAGACTTTGGTCATCGTGCGTAATCTACCAATACGTCATCGCGTCGTCGAACAGCGCTAACATCGCTTTTTGTCCAGCGGGACGCGGAGAAAGTTTCGTCAATCGATGTTGCGTAATCGCGCCTTCCACCAAAGCGGGCACATCATCTTGCGTATACCCCACGCCCTGCAACCCGTTTGGCATGTTCAGTTTCTTCATAATCCCAATGAGTTGTTGCGATAGAAGTAGTCCCGAATCCGCAGGCGTCGCATCTTCGATGTCAGCGCCTAACATTTCCGCAACGTGCAAGTGCCGTTTCGGAAGGGCCATCGCGGTGTAGCGAAACGCTGCGGGCGCATTGAGCACGACGGACATTCCGTGCGGAATGATCGGTCCGTCGACCGCGTATCCCTCCGGCTTATAGTCGCGCACCATACCCGAGACCGGGTAAGACATTGCATGCGGCAAGTGACAGCCCGCGTTTCCGAATCCGATGCCCGCATACGAAGAAGCAAGCAACATTTGCTGGCGCGCTTCGTTATCACCTGGAAAATCGTAGATGCGCTGGATATTGTCCGCAACAATACGTATCGCTTCAAGCGCCCAAATATCGGTGATCGGGTTGCTGCCTTGATACGCCGGACGCGCGCTTGGCCGTTCCGCGTGTTGCCGCGCGGTGAACGGGACCGCCGTATAGGCCTCAATGGCGTGGCACAAGACATCCAATCCCGTACACGCAGCGATGTCCGGCGATACCGTTTTGATGTTGTCGGGATCCACAATTCCTAGGGTAGGCTTCAATAGCGGATGCGAAATACCGGTTTTCGCTTTCATTTCAATTAGATCGAACACCGCCGTACCGGTGGTTTCCGAACCCGTACCCGCAGTCGTCGGAATCGCAACAAGCGGCTTCAGCGGACCCGGCACCGGTTTCGCTTTTCCGATGGGCGCATTCACGTAGTCCATCAGATCGGCGGGATACGTGGCGTAGAGATTCGCAGCCTTCGCGGTATCCATGGCAGATCCACCCCCAACCGCAACATACCCATCGAACGATTCAGCACTCGCCGCCGCGATCGCCTCCTTGAATGATGCATCCGTCGGCTCGACGCGAACGCGATCATACATCTCGTACGACACGCCCTCTGCTTCAATCGATTGCTTCACTCGTGAAACGGTTTCCGAATCGGCTAGACCGGGATCGGTGAACACCAGGACACGGCGCAATCCCTGATCCGCCAAGTCCATCCCGACTTCGCGCGTCGCGCCCTCGCCAAAACGCAGTGCGGCGGACGCGATTTGGACAGCAGTTTCCTTAATCATTCGTACTTAATCCCGCTAAATCGAACGCACAAATGTCGCAACGGCTTGCCCGATATCCTCAGGCGAATCTTCCTGAATGAAGTGCGATCCCTTCACGGTGGTCTTCGTTTGATTCGGCCATGCACTACAAAATTCACGTTGTTTGCCAATGAGAATCGTACCCGGATCGGCATCGATAAACAGTTTCGGAGGCGATTCGTCCGATGCCAGCCACTGTGCATACGCATCGACAATTTCGACGACGTCCGCCGGTTCGCCATCGAGCGGAATTTGCCTCGGCCACGTTAGCGTCGGCCGACGGCTTTCCCCAGGTTCTGTATACCGCTTGCGGTAGACCGCCATCTCTTCATCCGTAAGCCCCCGCAACACACTCGCAGGCAAAATACGCTCGACGAAAATATTCTTCTCCAACACCATCTCTTCGCCCGCTTCCGATCGCATAGCTTCAAAAATGCTACGCGCTGACTCGGGCCATTCTTCCCAGGAAACCGGCTTGACGATGGATTCCATGTACGCGATGCCTCGAACTCGATTCGGATGCCGGTGCGCCCAATGGAATCCTAGGGCGGATCCCCAATCATGAATCACAAGCGTAATCCGGTCGCCCAGATTCATTGCTTCAAACCATGCGTCCAAGTACTTCGCGTGATCCACGAACCGGTACGATCCGTCCGAGGAATCCCCGGAGTCGCCCATACCGATCAAGTCCGGGGCAAGACAGCGGACCTCGCCCAACACTTCCTTGATTACGTTGCGCCACAAATATGATGAAGTTGGATTCCCATGGAGAAAAACGATGGGATCGCCTTCGCCTTCATCGACGTAGGCCATCTCGGAATCGAGCACAGAGATGCGCTTTCGGGTATACGGATCTTGAGCGGATATAGCCATGATTTACGGCTCCAATTCGGTGGGTTCACGAAAGCGCGCATCATAGACACGGCCCGGTATTCAGTCAACGGCGCCAAGGCGTTATGACATCGTCACGATCCATAAACGAATTGACAAGGTATTGATAATATGGTATCAATAAGGATAAGGCTGTAAATGATGCGCCAACTTCTCCAACGAAATACGGCATGCCTCCTGGTCGCGCTCTTTATCCTCAGCGCGGGCCACGGGGTTTTTGTACATGCTGACCACGATCATGGGCACGAACACGGCGTAGAGGATTGCGCACTCTGTGTCCTGACGTGGACTGTAGCAATCGCGGCAGGCGCTGAACTTGCTATTGAGTTTCAACGAGCGTCTACTGCTCCGTTTACGCAAGATGATGACACCAACCCCTCAAGAGTGCCGGTCTATACCTCGGGTCAGCGCGCTCCTCCCTATCTCCTCCACTCGTAACAAAGCCTGAATCTTCACTCGTAATACGTCCATGCGAAAAGGCATGCGTCGTATGCGCCGCAATCCATATGCGGCTGCCGTTACGCGCCATACATCGGCGCAGGAGGAATGTCATGAGTCCGAAAAGAATAAAAGGTTTTACGCTGATCGAACTGTTGGTCGTAATCGCCATCATTGGAATTTTGGCAGCGATCCTATTGCCCGCGTTGGCGCGCGCGCGCGAATCGGCGCGCCGGGCAAGCTGTCAAAATAATCTAAAGCAATTGGGCCTCGTACTGAAAATGTACGCGAACGAATCCGCGGGAGAGAAATACCCGCCCTTCAAAACGGTGAATTGCGTGCCGGAAATACACGAAGGTCTGAATTGGACGCCCGATGCGGAACGGTATTACCCCGAATACATCACCGATCTGAATATCTTGATATGCCCGAGTAACGCGGCAGGCGGCACGGCGATCGAACAATGGGATCAAGGAAACACAGTTAGTCCACTGTGGGAAAACGCCCCGGGCTTTTCCGGCAACGGGAGGGTGGAGCCGTGCGAGATCGTCGTCGAACCGTATTACTACTACGGATTCGCGTTTGGAAAACGGATGTTTCAGAACGCTGCAGAAATCACGAGCTTGGAGACTGCGTTCGATGATCTTTTCCACGAAGTTGTGGACAACAATCAACCAGGCCTCGCGGACAGCGACTTGGATCTAGCGGTTCCCATCAACGCGCAAGATCAGATTTACCGATTGCGTGAAGGAATCGAGCGTTTCTACATCACGGACATCAACAACCCCGCCGCGAGCGGTCAGGGGCAGTCCGAAATCATTTTGATGCACGATGCGATCTCTGAGGAAGTCACGCATTTCAATCATGTACCGGGCGGATCGAATGTCCTGTATATGGACGGACACGTAGATTTCGTTCGGTTTACAGGCAATCCAGCGCCTCCGGCTGAGTTTCCGATGAATGAAGCGGCCTTACTCCTTCACGAATTATCTGACGGCGACGCCCATCTTCCGTTGGAAGAGCCGAGTTGCCAACGGATTCCTCCGACATTCAGGACGGCGTATTACTACGCCGTCCCTTTTTCTTATTCCTTGATCGCGATTCTTCAGTAAACCAAATCTCCCATTCCGCCATCTCACAAGAACTGGGTAGGACATCGAGTTCTCATAAGGATAATTAGCATGTCTTCTCACAAAAAAGTGAAGTTTTAGCAGTATCGCGACTTGCCTAATGTACCTTCTATCTGAGAAAATACCGCTTGTAACCGATTTGTCCAGCCGATCTGCTTCAAATGCGATGTATGCATGATTGAGTGTAATCATTGCGTACAATCTACTTCTCCAATTAAGCGCCCAGGAGTACCGATGCGCGTGAAATCCGGATTCACAAAAATTGAGCTACTCGTAGCCATTTCCTTTCTGGCTACTTTGGGTGTATTGGCCTTCCCAGGCGCTGCGCGCGCGCGTGACAACTATCAACGTATGAGTTGTCAGAACAACCTGAAGGAAATGGGTCTCGCCCTCCGGCTGTATGCAGAAGAAAACCCGTCCGGACGATTCCCCTATCAGCAAATCGTCGATTGCGATGGCGATGTTCAAGCCACCAGCTCAATGTTTGACGCTTCGTTGCTGTATCCCGAGTACCTGTCCAACTGGAACCTCTTAATCTGTCCTGCGGCAAGCAATGGTGAAGACCCCGTTTCAATATGGGATACGCCGTCCCCAAGTCTGGGCAAATCGGCTGCTTCAGAATTCGCAGGGAATGGCCAAATCGACCCGTGTGAAGTCACCCAGAGTTCATATGCCTACACCGCCTGGGCCATTAGCCCTAACGCCATCCGCGAGCAAATCCGCACAGTCGGCGATTTGAGGGCGCTGGAAGAATCGGTAATGACCTTGGCGAACTCGGTTCGCCGAACGCGAAATATTGAAGCCGCCATTCGAATTGCGGACGCGGACTGGAAACTTGATTCGCCAATCGGCGGACTGACAGAGTTTCCACGGCTACGAGACGGGATCGAGCGATTCGATACCGACGACGTCAAGAATCCGGGCGCGCGCAGTCACACCCGTTCAATTCTGCCGGTCATGTGGGACACGATCAGCGATCAAGGCCCAAGTTTCAATCACGCCACCGGCGGCGCGAACGTGCTGTATCTGGACGGTCATGTGGCGTTTTCCAAGTACGCCGGGCCATACGTCGGCGAGTTTCCCGTCAACGCTGGCGGCATGATCCTTCACGACGCCAGCCCTGGCGACACACCCCATCCTGGCTGATTCGATTTTACGTAAACTGCACACGCCCCTGCTACGTCTTTCCCGAGTTCAGAAGCACCCAACCCAATCGTACGCCTCGTAGCTCCCGATTCTACTGGGAGTTTATGACCCCAGATTCACCGTCGCGGATCGCAAATCCGACATTCAACGCCAAGAATGATTAGGGATGGAGAAGTCGGAGGCTGTCCAATCATATTACGTGCGCGAGGTATCCCTCAATCGTAAAATGCTTGGGCTTACCTCGCCTGGTGCTATAGGTATTCGGATACCTCGACGAGGGTCATGTTGGGCGCGGACTTGACCAAGTGGCGGAGTATGGGAACATGTCCGGCGCCGATGATGACGATGATTCGCTCTTCCTCTGATTCGATAATGCGCTGAATGTTGCCGACGATACGCAGGTTTCGGTTGTACCATTGCGAGACGAATCCATCGGCCCCGGGGTAGTCATCGCCATCGCGGACGCCCAGTGCGCGCGGCAAATAGATGCCATGCTCTTTTTCCAATAGCGCCGGATCATTCATGAGCAACAGGTGATCGCGAAGGGGATGTTCGAGTTTCAACGCGTCAAGCCGTCGTGCGAGGCGATTGAACGAGAGCACATACGCATTTCGGAGCAAGTCCTTTTGGCCATGCTGCTTCGCGAATTCGGTTCGGTCGACTTGATCGGTGAACCAACGACCGGGCGCATCGACGGGGTAAACGCCATCATGACCTGCCTTCCGGGCGATCCTGAATCCAAGTTGATAGATTTCGTTTGCCGGAAGTTCGAAATCATCGCCCATGTAGGATTCATACTGAGATTGTAAAGCGCCCGCTGACCCTGGTTTTCGTTCAATCCCGATCTTAGTCGGCTTGAAAGCTGCGAGCGCATCAGCAATCGCTTCAATCTCGATCTGGCGATCCGGATTGAACACATCGATCTGGTGCTGCGGTTTGAAATTGTCCAGGCCTGCATCTTTGAAGTGAAACGTACCAAGCAATAACACCTGCGCATGCGGCCCACGCTTTTCCGGGAACGCTTCATCTATAAGTGTCCGGGCGAGTTCGGCGATGTGATCGCTGGATTGTGTTTGACCTTCCGCGAATGGGATCGTAATCGCGATGAGTAAGGCAGTGTACGTTTTCACGGATTTGAACTTTCTGGGTTGGACGCAATGAGTACTCCTCTCATGGACGAGCGGCGCGTGCGGATGGTTTAGCCCGGGGAACTCGGGAGGGCATTGAGGTGTTCAAAGAATCGTACGGTTTTGTATGAACACTTCACTAATTTCGTGCGATCATGTGAGTGAATTGGATCAAATATTCGAATACTGCGGGCGTGTACATGCCCAAGTCTTGTGCAACGGTGCATCAATTTGGTGCGCATAAACGTGGATGAGTCGGTACGCACGCGCTCGCCACACCGTGTTTCCAGAACTTGGGTCGCTCTTTGCAATGGGCACGAAGGTTGCACCTATCCAAATCCATTTTTATGTGGCACAATTCGGTGTCTTGAACCAATCCCATGAAATGAAGAGCAGTATGATAGAAACAAAGTCGAAATTTAAGGTGTGGTGGCTAAGTACGTTTCACGGATACGAAGTGAGCAGCGTCGCGCGAACCCCTCGCGCGGGGAGCTTTGGCCGCATCGTCTACAACAGCACCTATCAACTCGTGCGTCACTGATAAATCGTTCAACAGCAACCCCGGTCAATGGCCAAGCCTACGGGAGTTGATCGAGCATTTGTTGCTGAAGCTCATTGTTTTTTTGAATCGATTGATCGAGTCCGCCGCGCGCACGTGACGAAGCCGCGCTGGCCCCCGCGTTGTTCATTTGATTGAGTTCCTGAGCGATGCCAAGTCCGGTCATCGCTTCGATCGCCGGTGATCCGCCTCCGCCACCCAATCCGCGTTGCGCAGGTCTACTCGCAGGTTGCACCGCGGGGGCCGGGTCGGGATCCGTAACCGCGCCGGTATTCGGATCATAGAGGAATTCGAATCCACCATCGGTGACCGGCAATTTGTCAAGATACTGAGGAACCAATTGGTAGAGATCGCCAGGATAGTATCCAGTGGCTGTCCCGTAGTTCGTAATTGCTGATCGGATTCGCTGCATCTTTTGGGCATCGGATTCGCCTTGTGGTGCGGACGGCAACGGCTCCTCGTAGATCATGCCGGTCGCGGGATCGTATCCATAGGGCGAACCGTCAGGTTGCGTAGGCACACTCGTGAAATAGCTGGGGACGAGATCATTGAGCGAGGCCGGGTACGATCCGAATTCCGCATTGTAGGCCTGAATGGCGTGATTCAATTCGATATCGGACTTGGCACTCTTCACGTTGTTGAGCTGGCGGTTAAGCGCGGTGGCTTGTTCCGCTTGCAACGTGCTCTGAATCGCCGTAGCACTGAGCAACTCAAGCATGCAGCCGGTACCGAATAAGGGCAATAACGCCAACGCAGCGAATCGCATCAAAGGAATCCTCCGAAGTTGAGCACCATTATACCATGTGCCCGAAAAGTCCGGATACATATTTCGCCAATGCGCCTGGGCTTATACGCCGTCTTATTCGCCTCCTAGATGTAACCAGCTTCTTCGTGTTGGGTCACATCCAGTCCTTCAATTTCGTCCTGCTCCGATACGCGGAGGCCAATTGTAAGGTCGATGAGCTTCAGGATAATGAAGCTGACAACACCGCAATAGACGAACGTCACGGCGCAGCCGACGAACTGTAGCCACACTTGCTTGCCGATATCCGCCGCTTCGATTTCGAATCCGCCCAAGTTGGTTGCGGCGAACACGCCGGTTAACATTGCGCCAACAAATCCGCCGACGCCGTGCACGCCAAAGGCGTCGAGCGCATCGTCGTATCCTAGCGCGCGTTTCAACGTTGTTGCGGCAAAGAAGCAGATGAATCCAGCCGCCACGCCGATCACGATAGCACCCATTGGACCGACGGTTCCGGATGCGGGTGTGATCGCAACCAGGCCAGCTACCGCACCTGTCACGGCGCCAAGAACGCTGGGTTTCCCATGTTTGATCCACTCCGCAGCGGTCCACGCCAGCGTCGCTGCAGCTGTTGCGATTTGTGTGACCAACATCGCCATGCCGGCATTCTGGTCTGCGGCTACCGCGCTGCCCGCATTAAATCCAAACCAGCCGACCCAAAGCATGCCCGCGCCGGTAACCGTCATGGTGAGGTTATGCGGCGGCATTGGACGTTCGGGGTAGCCTCGCCGTTTTCCGACCATAAGACACGCCACGAGTGCGGCTGCCCCTGCATTGATGTGGACTACTGTTCCGCCGGCAAAATCAAGGATACCGAGATCCCAGAACAGTGCGCCGTCACCACTCCATACCATGTGGCAAATTGGCGCATAAACAAATGTGAACCACAGCGTTGAGAAGATAAGCACTGCAGAGAACTTCATCCGTTCCGCGAACGCGCCGACGATTAGTGCTGGCGTGATGATCGCGAATGTCATTTGAAAGGTGACAAATACAGACTCTGGAATGGTTCCAGTCAGCGCGTCTTTGTCCACGCCTCTGAGGAAGAGATACTTCAGCCCTCCCACGTATCCGTGTATTCCGCGTTCAGCGAAGGCATAGCCGTCAACCTTCTCCATGCCTGTCGTATCGAAAGCGAGGCTGTATCCGTAGATCGTCCAGAGTAACGTCATGAGCGCGGTGATGGTGAAACACTGCATCAGGACGGACAGTACGTTCTTTCGATTGACAAGGCCGCCGTAAAATAATGAAAGACCGGGTATCGTCATGAACAGAACGAGCGCGGTCGCAGTGAGCATCCACGCGGTGTCGCCGGTGTCCAGCGTCGGCTCTTCGTCCTGCGCCCATGCCGGTATGGAGAACATTGCAGCGATTATGAAAATGGTCATGGCAGCCATGAGCCAAGCATGTTTTCGGCCCAGATGTAGCGTGGTGATCATTCAGTCACTCCTGTGTGAAAACGTAATTAAGATATGGCGACGTCGCCGGACTCGCCGGTCCGAATTCGGACCGCGTCCTCGATCGCACTGACGAATACCTTTCCATCGCCGATTCGACCCGTCGATGCCGCTTTGACGATGGCATCAACGACTTGGGTTTGTTGGTCGTCGCTCACCACGATCTCCAACTTCACTTTAGGCAAGAACTCCACAACGTATTCGGCCCCGCGATATAGTTCTTTATGCCCCTTTTGACGGCCGAACCCTTTGACTTCGGTCACGGTCAGGCCTTGTACACCAATAGATGAGAGCGCTTCTTTCACTTCTTCGAGCTTGAACGGTTTGATGATCGCCTCAATTTTCCGCACACCACACCTCTCTTCTATTAGCAGCTACTGCACCAATACAGCCATCGAAAAAACGGGAGGGAAGGGGCTTAGATACAGCCGCCGGTGCTGGTGCGCCGCTTTCCGGCGAGGCACCCCATTCTCCGCCGAATCTACCAATACTCGATGGCATGGTACCAAATCTAGCCGCAAAGTGCGTATTACGAAAAAACGGAGGGCCTAGAGTGCTCCAAACAAGTTTTCGGAATCCATTTTGTCAATAATTTACTCAAGCTTGAATACAATTTGTACGATAATTGACAGTAGGTACTACTATATGTATAGTTTGCAGCAGTAGGCACTTTGCAGGAATCGTGAATACTGCGACAAGCGTCTCAGGACTAGAGGGCTCGGGGCCGAGTACGGGGGAATACTCGGTTGTACAGCATCTTGGATGAGCGTATGAATATGCAGGATGCCTACGCGCGTATTCGCGCGAGCGAGGGGAGCGATACATGATCGCATTTGGCGATGCCATTCAACGGCATTGTGTGGACTGGAGCACGCTGCCTGCACTGGATGAGCGATTGGGTGCGCGCCAGCATTCCGCGCGCGAATTTCTTGACCTTTTTAATTGGACCAATCCGGAACTTTGGTCCTCCCCGGATTTATCAGACCTAGATCATTCCGTGTCGTTCAGATGGCACGACGTCGACGCGCCCTCGATAGTTGCTCACTTTCTCCCCAATGGCGGGTTAGACCATCCGGCGTCGCTGGAAAAGCGCGGATTGGATCTGGATGTTCGAACCGCGCAAGTTGTATCCGCCGTGAACAACCAGGGCATTCACTATGCGTTCGTGACAGACATGCAAGTGTTCTTCCTCTACGATGCGCGGACGTTTTCTCTCATTCTCTCTGCGGATTCGCCGTTGGCATTTGTACGCGAATTCGATGACCTTCTCGTCGACAATCAGTTGCGGGCGGGAAGTCTGAGCGACGTACGCCGTCAGCCAAGAAGTTTTCTGGCGCGGCAATTGCGCTTGTGGCAAGAGCGGTGTTGGGAAATGCTCCACACGGAGTGGCGCGTCGAAGATTCGGCAGCACACTTGGCAATCGACCGATTGCTAATTTTGCGCTACGCAATGGATGCAGGTGTCTTGGATCGGCCAGGCTGGGAAGTCGCCGCGCCATTCGCGGTATTGGTTTCACCCTTCTGTCAAAGGCCCATCACAGGATGCGGCCGGGCATTCGTCGAATTATCCGAGGCAGCGGGAAAGCATTGGCGGGCGGGAATATTCGACCCGGTTCCAT
>JAJDAB010000480.1 GCA_029262095.1 Candidatus Hydrogenedentota bacterium | reverse complement strand
GAGCCGGTGATGGGTGCGGGCGGCGTCATCACACCGCCCGACGGATATTTTGACGCCATCATGCCTGTGCTCAAGCAGCACGACGTACTCATGATTGCGGATGAAGTCATTTGTGGATTCGGCCGACTAGGGAGCCCGTTCGGAAGCGTTCATTACGGATTCCAACCCGACATCATCACGGTGGCAAAAGCGCTCACCTGCGGCTACATCCCGCTTGGCGCGAGTATCGTATCCGATGCGATTTGGGACGTGATGCGCGATGGGCCTGATAAGGGCGCGATGTTCCAGCACGGATTCACGTATTCGGGCCACCCAATCGCGTGTACTGCTGGTATGGCAAGTCTCGATTGTATGGAGAAGGATGACTGGCCAGGTCGAGCGCGTTCACTGGGTGGCGAATTCCAGACGGAATTGCGCAGCCGGTTCGCGGACCATCCATTAGTGGGTGAGATTCGTGGCGAGGGCATGATCGCGGGCGTCGAGTTGGTCGCGAACAAAGCATCCAAGACGCCATTCGATGCGTCGGAAGGTGTCGGTCGGCGGCTTCATTTGTTGGCCAAAGAAGAAGGTCTAATCACGCGGGCAATGATGGATACGATGGCGTTTTCGCCGCCGCTGGTGATTACGCGCGAGGAAATCGGCCTAATTTTCGAGCGATTTGAACGTGCATTGGGCAATCTCGAAACCGAATTGCGCGCGGCAGGGACGTGGCCCGGCGCGTAGCCCATCGTGCGCGATAAGACGCTGCAAAAATTCAGGGCGGAAGTCGTCCCACGTTGTATGTTACGGTCATTATTCAGCGTCTGCGATAGAGATCGCATTCGCAAACTGCACTGATAAAGAGGACAACGTAATGAACATCCTTTGCAAATTCTTTGGTATTTCGTTCTTGGCCGTTGGTGTGTTGTCAGCCAACGCCGCGCAATCGCTTAGCTTTACGAAGGCGCAGGTAAACGACGGACGAACCGCATACCGAAAGGCATGCGCTCAGTGTCACGGCGCAAGATTAGAAGGGGCGCATCCGTCCCCAGCGCTATCCGGGGAACGGTTCGACCATGCGTGGCGAGGCAAATCCGTCGAAGTACTTGCGTTCCACGTGAAGCGAATGCCGCCGGAAGCCTTGGCGGAAACGGTCGACGTAAGCGAGGAGGATTACATCAACATCCTCGCCTACATCTTAATGTCGAACGGATTCAAAATGGGCGACATTGAATTGCCCTCTGATTTAGCCGCGTTGTCAAAGATCAAAATCCCCCAGTTAGAAGGCGCGAGCTACGATCCCCTTGCCCCGGTGGAACCGTCCGCCGAGCAAACCGCGCTCCTGAAGAACCTGTCGCCAGTCACAAGCGATCTCCTCGTTGATCCGCCGAATGAGGACTGGTTGCAATGGGGACGTACATACGACGGTCAAAGCTTCAGCCCACTCGATCACATCAACAAAGAAAACGTGGGTAATTTGAAACCAATATGGCATGCGTCGTTGCGATCGGGCACGAGCATGGCTTCGCCGCTTGTGCACGATGGCGTCATGTTCGTACACGCGTTTCCGGACTCCGTCATCGCCATGGACGCCACAAGTGGCGCGGTACTGTGGCGGTATCAATACGAATCGAAGGCCGCGTCCAGTTCGAAATTAGGCCTCGCGTTCCATGGAGACAATGTGCTCGTGCCGACCTCCAATTTGCATGTGGTCGCGTTGAATGCAAAAACGGGCGAACAGGCTTGGGACCACGAAATCGAGACCGAGGCCAAAGGCGGCTATCAATTGCGGAGTGCTCCGTTGGTCGCGGGCGACAAAGTCATTCAAGGCATCACGGCGAGTTTTGTCTCGAAAGGCGGATTCATCCTCGGACTCGATGCGAACACCGGTGAAGAATGCTGGCGGTTCAATACGATTGCGCGGCCAGGCGACTTTGGCGGCGACAGTTGGAATGATGTTCCGATAGATAAACGCAGTGGCGGGTCCGTCTGGCATTTCGGTACATACGATCCAGAGTTAAATCTAATCTATTACGGCGTCGCACCGACTTATGACACGGGTCCGCTGTTGCACGCGGTCGACAAAGATGGCGTAACGAGTGACGCGCTCTATACAAATTGCACGGTCGCTATCGATCCGGAAACCGGCGATCTCGTCTGGTACTACCAACATATGGCTAACGATCAATGGGACCTCGATTGGGTCTTCGAACGTCAAATCGCCACAGTGAACTTCGATGGTGCGCCGCGGAAGGTCGTGATGAACACCGGCAAGATGGCGATCCTCGAAGCGGTTGACGCGAAGACTGGCGAGTATCTGTTCTCTGTCGATACCGGAACTCAAAATGTCATCGCGGCTATCGATCCAAAAACCGGGGCGAAGACCATTGATCCAAACGCGATGCCCGATCTCGAACGGCCTTGCACGGTGTGCCCAACGGCGGCGGGTGCGCGAAGTTGGCCGACGACCGGCTACAGCCCGCAAACCAACTACGTCTACGTACCCATCACGGAGGCGTGCATGCTATTGGGTAAAGCAGGATTCAAACTATTAACGTCGGGCGTGGGCATTTCGGATGCACCACACCCGGATGCAGAAGACGGGATGATGGGTCGGGTACAGGCCGTCGATGTGGCCAATCAAAAACTCGCGTGGAGTCAGGACGTACTCGCGCCACCTTCAACGAGTACGATGGCTACCGCGGGTGGGGTCGTGTTCTGTGGCGGCATGGACTCGTCTCTAAGAGCGTTTGATGACGCGACCGGGGATCTGCTGTGGGAAGCCAAGCTTGACGATATACCCAGTGCAAACCTCATCACGTACAGTGTCAATGACACGCAGTACGTC
>JAJDAB010000479.1 GCA_029262095.1 Candidatus Hydrogenedentota bacterium | reverse complement strand
GTTGTTGCCGCTACGCCGACCGCAGAAATTGTACCCTCTCCAAACCCGACGCGTGGCTCATTCGTTGTTTGACCGCGTTCTTGCTCTAGCGCTTGAGTCTCGGACTTGCGGACGGACGGAGTCCTCGCGGCCAGCACGCTGGCCGCTGCTCCGTTGACGCCTGATCCAAATCCGATAGCCATTGTCATTACACCTTGATCGCGTACTGCAACACCCGAGATCCCTATCCGGATAGCCTGAGGACAGGGTCTACTCTACTATCGATTATCCCACACAAAGGGTAATTTGCAAACCAGCAGCACAGTTTTAGCACTATTTTGATGCTGAGCGGGGACTATTGGGCGTTGGCGGGTTGGGGTGCAGCCCCGAAACGCTCGCGAACGGATCGATGAGCTAGCATGAGTAGTGTCGCGATGCCCAGAATCGTTCCAAATGGGAACAATAATAGGGTCGCGGATTCGAGTACGAAGCTCGCTTTGCCCCAGCGAAGGGTCAGGAGGTTCCAACCCGCTGCGGCGGACACTCCGGATAGGGCTAGACCCATGAACGATGTCCCGGCACCTAGGGAGCGGTAGAACAAGTAGGTATCAGCGACGCCCCCGCCCATCAAGTCTGCCATGATCGTAGAAAATGCAATGGCGGAAATGAGCGCGAGAATCGACACTACACCGGCCATTATGGCGAGGATAAAGTGTGCCACGGCCAACGCGTAGAGGCGGCGTTCGATTTTGGTCTCTTTGGATATGTGGGCGATGTGATTCATTGGTGTGAGTAGCAATTGCACTAGCATGATTTCGCTGCTTGTCGCACTTTCGTGGGCCGATGGCCGTTGTGGATAGAAACCCCATACCTATGTGGAGAAGTATGCGCTCTCTCACGAATAGGCGTTATGGATATTCAGATGCGATTCGAATCGAAAAGGTTGCGTACGTTAGAGTGTGCGGTTTGGATAGGGCGATTGGGTTCGAAGGGATACGCGGCAAATGACGATTGAAGAGATCATTAACGATGAGTCCGCCCGCCGGCGGGCCTTCCCGGTCGTCAGCGAACGGATCTTCATGGGCCACGCCGGCGTCGCGCCGCTGCCGCAGGTCGCTGTGGATGGCATCGCTGAATATTGCCGCCGAGGTTCCGTGGATGCGCAGGAAACGAGTTGGACCACCAAATTGGTTGCAGACTCGCGCGCATTGGCCGCAAAGCTGATCGATTGCCAATCGGATGAGATTGCCCTATTGGGGCCGACGGCGCTCGGGTTGAGTCTTATCGCGAATGGTATTGATTGGCAACCCGGCGACGAAGTCGTCTATTACCCCGATGACTATCCCGCAAACGTTTACCCCTGGACGAGCTTGGAGCGATTGGGTGTGCGTGCCGTTGCGATCGAAACACAATATCCCGGTGTTGTTACTTGGGATGTGCTCGAACAGTTTCTCACAGAGAAGACGCGTCTTGTCAGTCTTGCGTCCTGTGGGTTCCTGAACGGATACCGAATCGATGTCGATACGATTGGCAAGAATCTGCAAGCGCGGGACATCCGATTTTGTCTTGACGCCATTCAAACGCTAGGCGCATTTCCGACATCAATGCAGTACGTCGATTTCTTAAGTGCGGATTCGCACAAGTGGCTATTGGGTCCGGCTGGCGCGGGCATTGTCTATGTTAAAAAATCGCTATTCGATGAGCTGCGACCGACCCTCGTCGGATCGTGGAATGTCCTGTCGCCAAACTTTGTTGCACAGGAAACGATTGCGTTTCCAGACAGCGCGATGCGGTACGAGCCGGGCATGTTGAGTTATCCCGGCATCGCGGGCATGCATGCATCGCTTCAGTTGTTGCTGGATGTCGGCATTGACGCGATCGCAAAACGGCTACTCGTGTTGCGCACGGCGTTGCTCGACATGCTTCGTCCGATGGGGTACCGCCTTTATCTCGAAGATTGGGATATGGGGCCGGATGCTTCGGACGATGCGCGATCAGCCATCGTCACCGTCTTGCACCCGGACAAAGCGATGGATAAAGTCGGAGCGTATCTCATGGCGAACGGTGTTCGCATTTCCGCGAGAGAGAATCGTAGCGGCCTACCCTTGATGCGATTCTCACCGCACTTCTACAACACCGAGGCCGAAATCGAACGAATCGGAGAACTGCTCGCCGCCGCCCCTTAGCGACCGGCGGGGACTTGCTTAGAAGCCCCCGGTGTTCTTGATTTTTTCAGGCAATTTGCAGACTTTTTCCGCCACGAGTTTGTCACCATCTGTGCCGATGATTTCGAAGCGCTTGTAGCCCTCGTCACGAGCGTCATGTTCCGCGCAAGCGACATAGGCTTTGCGCCAGCCTTCCATCTCGTCCTGCTTCCATAGCCGCGCCTCAGCACGTGTCATCTTGTGTTGGTAAACCTTTGGTGGCATAGTCTTTATAGCTCCCTTCAGGTATTTGTAGAAACAGAGCACCCGTCACAAAAACGTTGTATCCGCAGGGCCAGTTGACTCAAGATTCCAACCGGTAACACTATTGGTTGCGCGTGGTCCGCATTCCGCAATGCGCGTTGAACAGCTCCCGAATAATAATAAAACTCGAAAAACTTGTCAAATATACGCCTAACTCAATTATTAACTGATTGCCGGTCAATGACTTAGAGCGACAGGTTTTTCCTTCGGATCGGGTCGGCTGTGCACGTTAATCCCTACCACATTGATGAGGTATTCTGTGCTCCTTTTCAGTGAAGACTTGCAAGTGCTTTTGGTGATTGGGCTTATGGGCGAACTGCGTAGATGAGCTCGAACGAACCATCAATCTCTGGGTCAAAGACTTTGAACTGAGTGGGAAAGCGTGTACATTCGCGCCATCGTGTCTCTCAAAGTTATCACCAAGAAACTGAACAGCGCCGTGAACGAGTTGACCTTCTCGGAGCCTGTGATTTACGTCTACAACCCGCTGCAGCATGCACGGCGGCCGCACGCGGAGTATTTGACCCGCTTTGGTGCGGGCGCAAAAGAAGCGGTCTTTCTGGGGATGAATCCTGGACCGTTCGGAATGGCCCAAACCGGGGTTCCTTTCGGCGATGTGTCGATGGTCCGCGATTGGATGGGCATCGAAGCCCCGGTCGACAAACCCCCGAACGAGCATCCAAAGCGGCCAATTCAAGGGTTCGAATGTCCTCGGAGCGAAGTCAGCGGCACGCGGCTATGGGGCTGGGCTAGGGACCGATTCAAGACTCCGGAGGCGTTTTTCGAACGCTTCTTCGTGATCAACTACTGTCCGCTATGCTTCATGGAGGAATCGGGACGCAATGTGACGCCGGATAAACTGCCCAAGGCCGAGCGGATTCCGCT
>JAJDAB010000478.1 GCA_029262095.1 Candidatus Hydrogenedentota bacterium | reverse complement strand
TCTGTTGCTGGAAGGTGAAGAACGCGAGGCACGGCACCTCGCGCGTGCGCTTGAAGCCGAGAACATCCGCGTTGACGTGCGCGAAGGCAAAGGCATGCCGGGTACGCTCGAAGAACTCGCCGCATTCGACGCGGTCATCTTGTCAGATGTACCCGCGACCGACGTCTCCGTTCAACAAATGAATCTATTGCGGTCGTACATCGAAGATTTGGGTGGCGGATTCATCATGATCGGCGGCGAGGATTCATTCGGGCTCGGCGGCTATTACCGTACGGCTATTGAAGACGCGTTGCCGGTGCGTATGCGATCCGAAAAGAAGAAAGACACGCCCAGCCTGGCGATGATGCTCGTTATCGACAAGTCCGGCAGTATGGACGGCGAAAAGATTCAATTGGCAAAGGAAGCGGCGATCGCCACGGTGGAGTTGTTGGGGCCAAAGGATTACATCGGCGTCATCGCGTTCGACGGCGATGCGTATTGGGCTGTCGACCTCCAGAGCGCGGCGAGCGGTATGGGCATCATTCAAACGATAGAAATGATCGAAGCCGGCGGCGGTACGAACATGTACCCCGGACTCGCGGAGGCCTACGACGCATTAGCTCGGGTCAGCGCGACATTCAAACACGCCGTCGTACTCACCGATGGCCACTCACAACCCGGCGACTTCAGCGGCATCGTTGACCGGATGGCGTCGGAGCTGATTACCGTTTCCGCGGTGGGCATCGGTGAAGGTGCGGATACGGTATTGCTGCAAGACATCGCGCGTTGGGGCCGTGGCCGATTTTATTTCACCGCCGACCCCTACGACATCCCACAAATATTCACAAAAGAAACGATGCAGGCCTCGAAGTCCTCACTCGTTGAGGAACCGTTTCTCCCGCAATTGTTCAGCAAAAACCAAGTCGTCCAAGCGATCGATTGGGATACGTCGCCATTTCTGTTCGGATACGTCGTGACCACGCCGAAGTCTACAGCCGACATCATTCTCGTAACGGAGCGCGGCGACCCATTGTTGGCGTCGTGGCGCGTTGGACTTGGGAAGACGGTTGCGTTCACGTCGGACGCAAAGAGCCGGTGGGCATCGGATTGGTTGGGTTGGCCGGGATACGGCGTGTTCTGGTCGCAGATCATTCGCGACACCATGCGGACGACGCAAAGCCGCGGCGCTGAAACGACGGTCGCCTACATGGGCGAAGAGGGCCGAGTTGTCGTGGACAACGTCGATCCAAACGGCAACTTCATTAACCAACTCGCTGCTCGCGTGCAGGTCATCGATCCGAATCTGGAAATGACCGACCTCGAATTACAACAGACTGCGCCGGGACGTTACGAAGCTGTATTTCCGATGAAAGAAACGGGGAGTTACCTCTTGAAGGTCCGCGAAGAGCTAGCGGATGAGTCGGGAGTCCTCGCCGATTTCACGCGCGGTTATTCCGTTTCCTACAAGCCGGAGTACCGGCACCTCGGCACAAATGAAGCTGTACTTGAAGAGATCGCGACGGTGACTGGCGGAAAATATAAACCGACGGTTGAAGAACTGTACGCCGTAACGGGTGGCGAATCCGTCCCGGTTCGTAGGCGCCTTTGGCCCTGGTTGTTGGGCATCGCGTTGTGTTTGTTCTTAGTAGACGTTGCGTTGCGCCGTTTGGACTTGGCGGGACGCGGCGTGTTTGGGAAACCCGATCGATACGGTTGAGGTAGCGAAACTGAAGGAAACGGGGAGATTCGATGATGCGGTATATCGTACGAATTGCAGCGAGCGTTTTCCTAGTGACATGCGCCGGGGGGCAAGGCGCGAATGAGCTACAAGGCCCCACACCCGATGATCGCGATCAGCGAATTCGCGACCGCTACGAACAATCCATTCAAACCAACCCGTTTCAAGCGCAAGCCTTCGATCGGGTCTACGAGAGTTACCTCACCTACGAAGGTATCGATCATTGGATTCGAGCGCTCGAAAAGACCATCGCGTCTGAAGCCGACCCCACAACCTACGTATTGCTAGGCCGCATATACGAGCGGCAGTTCAAGAACGAAGAGGCGCTCCGCTATCTCGATATGGCCGCTGAGGCCGGCATTGTCGACGCGCAATTCGATGTTTTGTACGGCACGCTATGTTATCAGGCCGGTCGCGACGAGGAGGCAATCCAGCGACTTACTGAATCACTGGAATCGATTGAAGACACAGAAGAACGGGGACGCGTGTGTCGGTTGCTCGGCAGTTTATACATGCGTAAGGGCGATCCGGAAGCAGCAGTCACCGCGTGGGAACGGTTAACGGAGCTCAATCCACATGACCTATTCGTGCATACGGAACTCGCTGAAATCTACGAAGATAACCGAATGTGGGATCGCGCAATTGGCGTATACGAGAAAATCATCGCAACGTCAGAGAATGACCCGTACCGCAGATGTCAGTCTTTGCGTGCAATCGGACAGTGTCAACTTGAGCAAGAGAAACATGCGGACGCGATTGCCGCGTACGAGGATGCGCTGGGACTCGTCGCGCCCGGTAATTGGTTGTTCGAAGATCTGAAGAACCGGCTGGTCGCGGTATACCAAGATCTCGGCGACTTGCAAGGCCTGGCCGATTACCTCACCGCGCGGATCGAAGACGCACCGGGCGACATCGAGTTTCGCGATCTGCTCGGCGAGACGTATAGCCGGATGGGCGCGTTTGAAAAGGCCGAGGCCGAGTACGATGCAATCCTCGAACGCCATCCCGGGCGCACGAGCATCTATGAACGCCTGCTATCCCTATACGGACGTACCGATCAAGACGATCGCGTACTCGAAACCTACGAAAAGTTGGTCGAGTTATATCCGTCCGAACCCGATTACCTGCGCCGACTCGGCGAAACCCACATGCACGCCGATCACCCAGAAGAGGCAAAGGCGGTATGGGAACGCTGGATTGATGACGAACGGACACCGCGCAACCTTGCAACGGTCGCCGATTGGCTGGAGACTTACGAGTTTCCGGCTGATGCAATTGAGTTGTACGCCGAGGCACTAGTGGGACGTACGGACAAGAATTGGTCGTTACGGCTTGCGGCATTGCATCATGCGGAAGGCGATGAAGAAGCGGCGCTCCAGACCTGGGCCGACACGCTGAAACGCGACGATGTCGCCGCCTCAGACTTCTCGGAGATCGCAAATGTCTTGGAGTCGTACGGATATACCGAAGAAGCGAAACCGCTTCTGGACCAAGGCCTTGAAAAAGACCCGAATAACCACGAAATTCGTTTTGCGCTCGCGCGCAATTTGACGCGATCGGAGCTATACGAGGACGCCCTCCCCCACTTCGAACAGTTGTCCTTGATCGAAGATAACGATTACTTCGCAGAACGCGGTGAGCGCGGCTTGCTCGATTGCTATCTGCAAATGGACTTGCTAAAGGAAAAACAGGAGGAATGGGAGCGCGAAGCCGACGCCAATCCGGATTCCGCAGAGGTGTTGTCGCGGCTGGCTCGTTTACACGAACGCGCGGGCGCCAGCGACAAGGCTCTCGTGCTATACGAACGCTGCACCGAGTTAGAACCCGAGAACACCGATCACTTGCGCGCGTTGGCGGGCGCATATCGGCGGGGCCGTGACCTGGAACGCGCAATCGAAGTATTCAACCAACTGATCGCGGCGGACTCGAATCGTGCGGGCGGCTACTACCGCGAAGTCTTGGACCTATACCTCAGCGCCGACCTGAAGAACGACGCGATTGCCACGGCTCAAAAAGTGGTCGAAATCGCACCCGGCGATGCCGAAGCGCGTTTGGATCTCGCACAGGTGCTTCAAACGTATTCGATGCACGACGAGGCGTTGGCGCAGTACCGCCACGCGCTGCGCCTGGAACCGGATGAACCGCAATACCATCGCTTCTATGGGGATGCCCTGGCCGCACAGGAACGGTGGGGCGAGGCGCGTGAGGCCTATCGCGACATGCTCGCAAGTGCACGGGAAGACGATACGCGCGTCGCCGCAGTCCGGCAATTGTCCGCGATCTATCTGCGCCAGGAACAACTCGACGAGTTGGTTCGCGAGTTTCAGCGACGGGTCCGGAATACACCCAAAAAGCTCGCGGCCTATGAAGAACTCGCGACCATCCACCACGAAGCTGGCGACAGCCCGCGCGCGATCGACCAGCTCGAAGAAGGGCTCGCTGCGGTCGACGACAAAGCGCCCGCGCTGAAGAGTCTCGTTCGCGCGGCCTATGAGGCGGAACAATACGAAAAGGTCGTCCAACACTTTGAATCCCTCATTGCAATGTCGGGCGAGGCAAGTGCATACGAATACGAGCGACTGGGGACGGTCTACTCGCAACTCGGCGATCTGAACAAGGCCCGAGAAACATGGGCGCGCATCCCGGAAAGCGAACCGAACAACCCGCGCAGCTACACAACACTCGCAAAGGTGCTCGCGCGCGAGGGGCTCTCAGAAGAGGCGTTGGCGGCGCAAGCGAAGGCGCTTGAGTTGGAGCCTCGCAATCATCGCCTACGCATCGAGTACGCCAAACAACTGGCCGGGGCCGAACAACCCGATCGAGCGATTGAAGAATACGGACGCATTCTCGAACTGGGTGAAACTGCCGAAAGCGAAGACGACGAGAAAAAGGAGAAGCAGGTAAAGCGGCGGTCGCGTGGCCAGGCGGCCGGATCGCAAGCCTACGCCTGGAGGGGTAGCAGCCGGGCATGGTCTGGTCGTTCGTCCCGAGGCGGAAAGTCGTTTCGCGATGTACGGCGGGAAGTGGTTGGCGCAATGATGGGGGTCGCAAACGAAAGCATCGGCGCCGATACGCTAATCGCAAGGATGAATGAACGGTTGGAGAAAAATCCTGCGGACTTTCAGGCGCGCTTCGACCTACTAATGACGTTCCAAGCCGCGAACAGAGGTTCGGAAGCCATCGAATTAGCCGAAACGCTGATGGCAGATCATCCAGACAATGTGGAAATCTTGGAAGAGTTGGCCCTGGTGTATTCATGGCAACAAGAAATGGAGAAATCCATTGCTGTCCTCGATCGCCTCGCAGAAGTGCAACCCAAAAAGCGCGCGCAACATCTAATCGCGCGGCTAAGCCTCCAGATTCGGCTCGGCAATGAAGAAGAAGTCGATCGATTGACAGCCGAACTCGTCGACGAATATGGCAGCGACGCAACCATGTTCCGTCAAATCGTTGACGCGTTTCGAACGAACAACGAGTACGACCGACTCGCGGATCTAATTCCCGTTTTGGACCGCATCGAACCGCGACAGCGCCGGGACGTTCAATCACGGATGGCGTCCGTATTACGCGAAACCGGGAACAAGGAGCAGGCGGCATCGCTAAGTCGCGGGTTGCTCTTCGACGACGATCTACTCCAGGCAAACAATCGTTATCGACCGTCTCGCAACAAGATCTACGCGCCAAAACAGCAGAACGCGCGTTATCTACAATACTTATCCAATGACAATTGGCAGTACGGCCTGCGTTCACTCGGGCTAATCACCTACGTAGAAAACGCGAGAGGCGCATCGATTTGGAACCTCGCCAAATTGGCCGGAGATTCGGACGCGCGCGAGGCGTTCATGAACGAAGTATTCGACTACGTGGCGGATCACGCCCAGAGTGGCGACACGAACCGGCGCACCAATGCACGCCAACTCGGCAAACTTGCGGTCGGCCTGCGGTGCGGCCGTGGCGAATATGAGGAAGCGCTCACCGATCTCGACAACCTTCAGTCACTTGGAATCGACGATATCGAAACGCTGAACCTTCGAGCGTTCGCGCTGCACCAGTCGGACCGCCACGATGACGTGGATGCGGTATACGCTGAAATGCGGAAACGACACCCAAGCCGATCGCGCGATCTCCTCGAAGCGCGCATGCACGTAGCGATGGACCGACAGGATTACGATGCGGCGTCCGCGTCGATTCGTGAATACATCCAACAAGGCGTGCCGCCGAAGAAAGCCGTTGACGCAATCAACTTGTTGTACCGCGCGCAAGAGCGCGATTTGGCGAAGGAACTGCTCGACGCATTGTTGAAGGGCATGCGTCGCAATACCGACGCCGTGTTGTTGCTCGCACGCATCCACGCAGACCGAAACGAGTTTGACGACGCGCTCGCATTGGCGCAGGAAGCGTGGAAACAAACCGGACACAAACGCGGATCCCGTTCGCGCTCGAACCAGTACTACGGCGGCTACTATGGCGGATACTACGGCGGCGGCAACACCAGTTTGCCCGGCAATCCCGTGCTAAACGATCTGTATCGCTACGCAAAGGGCGCGGGCACATCGCGGGATCTGGTCGCGCAATTCGAAGACCGGCTGGCAAAACAGCCCGGCTCAATTCGGCATTACGAGAATCTGATCAACCTCCACAAGTTGACCGGAGAACGATCACGCGCAATCGAAGTATCCGAGAAGCTTATCCAAGTACGCCCGAACTACGCACAAGGCCGAATACAGTTGGCGCAGTTGCTTGTGGAAAAAGGCGACCAAGCCCGGGCGCTAGAGATATATGAAACGTTGATGGAGCGAAATCCGAGCGCATCCCGCAATATCCGCTGGAGCCTCCGGCAACTCTACCGCAACACGGGACGCGGGGAAGAGTTGGCAAAGCTCGATGAACGCATGGCGCAGCAATCGACAAGTCCGCAGCAAATAGAACAACTCGCAAATGAATTCCAAAATCAGGGCGAGTATGAAAAAGCCATTGAGATGTTCGAGAAAGTCGTAAAAATGGATCCGTCACGCGTTTATACGAGAACCAATCTGGCGCGGGTGTACGTTTCAGCCGGTCGTATAGACGATGCACTCGATTCCTACTTGAAATACCTCAAGTCGCCACAACTTCGCAACAACGCTTACATCGACTCATATACAACGAACAGCATGGTCGCGACGTTTAGCGTGGCCGGGCGTGTGGATGAATTGGAATCGGTACTCGACACCGAATTTTCGGACAAGGGGCGCAACGAAATTGCCAGATTCATCCGCGCCATCATTGCGAAGCGGAATGGCCAATGGGACGAAGCCAACGAGGCGTTCCGGTCGCTATTGGATCAGGGCAAACGAAATGACCACCTCGTTCAGGAATTGCTCGAACTCGCGGAACTGAGCGATGCACCGAAAGAAACGCTCGCGTTTTTGGAAGAACAATCGGCGCTATCGGGACACTACGATCCGCAACGTATCGCCCGTTTGTACTTGATGGCCGGCACCGCCGAAGAAGCCTACGAACACGTCGAAAGAATGGTGCAACAATACGGCGGCGGCTGGGGATACCGACAGGGACTGGACATGCTGGTACAAGCGGGCATGTGGGAACAGGCCGCCGATTTCTTTCGCAAGAACAAGAAATCGCTTTCCGCAGACCCCAACGCGATGCGCAATTTTACGCGCCAAGCGGTCAATGCCCATTTGCTAGGGTTCGGTTTCAGCGATCTCATCGACGAAGAACTCTCAAAACCGGTTCGCAACGAGACGGTTGCATTATTGAATTCCATGTTGCAGTTCGATCCCGGCAATGTGGAACAGCACCGCGCGTGGCTTGAGCCGGTCCTGGAGCGCGATCCGGACAACAAGGAACTTCTGTCTTTGATGGCGCGTCATTTGCGCAATCGAGGTGATACGGAAGCATCGATTGAATTCGCAGTGCGAAATCTTGAGGCCGACCCGCTGAACGACTCGATTGCGCAACAGTTGTCGCAAGCATACTTGCAGAACGGGAACGACGACGAAGCCGTCAACCTGCTCCGTACACGGTGGGAAGAGCGAAAGGAACAATCCCGTGCCACTGCCTACGCCACTGCGTTGCAGACGTCTGGGCGCTGGCGCGACCTCATAGCGTTTAGGGGTCGCGCCATCGATAGTGCTGACGGCATGGAGAAACGACACCTACGCCGTTTTTTTGCCAACATCGAAAGCACCTGGGGCGATACCGAATCCGCGGGTGAAGTCTATCGAACAACGTTTGAAGAGGAACCCGATGCGGCCGGATTCCAACAAAATTTAATGTTCCTGAATCGCACGCAACAGTGGAAAAAGACAGCCGCGTTCATGAAGAAGCACGCGGATTCGCCGTTCATTGGCCAACGAAACGGCATGGAAATGGGACAAATGAAGGCGGCGGTGTTTACCGACGGCCTCATGAACCAGGCCAAGCAATTC
>JAJDAB010000477.1 GCA_029262095.1 Candidatus Hydrogenedentota bacterium | reverse complement strand
AGTTGTAATCGTAGCGAGGCACTTCTAGCAAAGTTTCTACAGTGCCGTTTGGCAAGAAGGCCGTATACTCGGCTGCAACGCCGCGCACGTGCATATGAGGTAGATAGCTCAAGACCTTGAACGGACGGTCAAAGGTCCGCGCCATTCCCACAGTCCATTGATTCTCACCTGGGGGAATCTCAAAGTCCAGCGAACCGATTGGATCGATTTGAATGGGCTTCACTTCAGCACCTTCGGGATAAAAGTGGAATCCGATTTCGGATTGATCGAATGTACCTGAGCCTTCAGCCGGTTCCTTGTGATAATGCATATTGATGTTTAGCGTCGCGCCCGCTTTGAGCAAAATGCCGTAGCCATCCTGCAATAAGCTAGGCTCTGCACCCGGGGCAAGGCCGCCAATGTTACTCTGCCCAAATGAACGCGTGCCGCCCGCTTCGCCTTCAAGCGTTGGGTAATCAGCATACACGACGATGTGGTGAACGACGTCACTACCGGGTTGGCATTCGATCGAGCGAATCCAACGATCTCCAGGTAAATCTTCCGCTGAAATGGTAATGGGGATGTTCGGCTGCCAATCTTCCACTTCATCACCGACCCAAACGGGTTCGGGTAACGACACTACGAGGTCGGGCTCGCCCAACCACCATTCCTTATTCGTGAACGCAAGTGCTTCAGGAGCGTCTTTGGGGTTTCCACGCGGCGCGCCCATGTCAGCCCATTTGACCAACGTCCCAATCTCATCATCGGTGAGCACGCGTTCGTTGCGGAACACGCCGTGGAAGGCTTCAGTAGCGAACCAGGGCGGCATGACTTGGTTCTTCACCGCCTTCGCCATAGCCTTGGCCCATGGGCGGGTTTCTTCGTAATTCATCATGGCGAACGGTGCGACCATTCCCGACATGTTAATTGGTTTTGGACGATGACACTCCTGACAATTCTCTTGGAGGATCGGTAACACATCCTTCGTAAACGTCGGCTTTGCGGGAACTTCAGCGCCTGCGCTAGCCGCAAGGGAGAGCAACACCGCCAAACCCGCAGCAAGTGCTATCGGTTGACCCATTTTCATGTCTGTGACCTCCAGTGATTGACCTTAGAATCGTTGGCAGGACACTAATTCAATTAGTCCTAAATAGGCAACACAGCCGCACAGGTCCAAAATTCCGTAGGATTAGCGAGAATCGGGCTGGCACACGTCGCAAGCCCTGAAACCAGCGTCTATGGCACCGATAAGGCGGGTACGCTGCATGTCCTGGTCCCCTGTTTCGCGGCAGAAAAAGCGGTGATACCGGGCGTCGCCTTCGAGCAGGAACACATCATCCGGTCGATCCGCGCCGTCTACGCCGCGAGGCATGGCGGGTGTCTCCTGCTGGGCGGTGGGCATTTCGATGGCCTCTTGTGCAGGTGCGCCGGATTCGTCTGTCTCGACCAGCGTACCAATCGCAAACAGTATAGCGAATATCCCGAATACGGCGAGGCTCATGTAGCCGAGTAAGAGGCCGATCCACGCACGCGCTCTGGCGTCCTTGGTCTCCGCGCTACCGAAGTGACCGAGTGCTATATGCCCCAGGATCACTGCGGGCAGTGCGGGTATGGGCAACGAAAAACACGGGATCGACAGCAGACCGAACACCATGCTGAACGTCGCGAGCGCTGCCCCGCCTTCGCGGCTACTCATCGACCAAGACTTGCCACGTTATTCGTCCCACAGGCCCCCGGGAATCGGCCGTGCCTCCACGACTTCGATGAGCAATTTGTCCGGTGCCATGACAAAGAAACTGCGGTGGCCCATGTTTTCTCGTTTTGCAATCGGCTCGACAATCTCGACGCCAGCGCCCTTCATTCTCTCGAATACCGGATCGATATCGCGATAAGAAAATGCCAAGTGATTGATAACCGAACCCTTGGTTGGCTCGAAGTCAGGCGGTGCATCTTCCGGCTTGTAATTGGAACCTGGCCACCAGACGCTATCGAAATCGGGTTTGCCAAACGCAACCAAATTGAGGTTGTCGATTTGCATGAAGCCCATCCGGATCGCCGCAATATTTTCGCGATCCTTGATCTGGGGTTGCGGCATTACCCGCGGCTTGGCCCCAAGGTGATCGCTGAACCAGTTGCACGTCTTCTCGACGTCCGTCGCCCAGAGGTGAGCATGATCGAACCGGTGATTCTTGCTGCCCGTCCATACTTCAACGAGCTCTTGATCCGGTCCGTAGGCATACATGCCGTAGTTTCCCGCGAGCGCGGCAATGTCCGTCTGAAATTCGACGCCCTGACTCTTCAGCCAGTCGTAGGTCCCCTGGCCATTAGTGGATGCCCAACCGATGTGGGACAACGCAGTACGCGGACCGGACGATGCGGGTTCATCAACTTTATTCAGAAGAATAAAGGATTGCTCGGTAAACAATCCTTTTGAAACGTTCCGGTAATTCACGGGAACCGCACCGAAGTTCTTGGCATAGAACTTCACGGAGTCGGCGGTGTTTGTGACGTTTAGCCGGACGTGGTGAAAGTGGGCTGATTCAATAGCGTCTTGAGCGCTGGCCATGAGGCCAGCGCTCAGAACACCAATAGCAATACACCGAATCGCGTAGCTACGCATTCGAATTATCCTTATTCAACGGCTTCGATTTGAAACGAAACTTTCTTCTTTTCCCAATGAAGGTATGCGTTTCCGGTGGTGTTTTCACAATCGCTGAAACCGTAAACAAGCCAATCTTGATGCGGTGCGTCCACTGGCGTAACATCGATCCGCAGGGCATCTTCGTCTTTGTTGTAGCGGAAACTACCCCACTGCTTCACGTTCTTGCTGAAGATCACCGTCCAATCGCCTTCTTCGCGGGGGACCATGAACAACGCATACGTGCCAGCGGCGAGATCCTCGCCCTCAACCTTCACGTCCTTGCTAAACGAGATGGTCGTAGCGTTGTTCGCGCCCGCACGCCATGGACGTGGGTCTTCATCATGCGGAACCAATCGACCGATGACCGCGTTGTCGCTCTTGTCATGCCAAATGTCGCGACCTCTGACACCCGGACGGTGATAGGAAATAGAGATTTCGCAATCGGCACCCAGCGTCTGCGAAACGGAGGCGGGCAAGCTAGCTTTATACTTTTTCTGTTGTGCATTTGCCGGTGCCGCAAGCACCGCCACGGCCATCGCGGCCGCGACTATCTTCAGTGAATTCAAGTTCATTAGAGTCACTCCTATTTGGCTAATTCGATTCCGAACGGCACTTTCACTTCCGCCCAATGGAGATACGCCGTGCAGGCAGTCGCGCCAGCATCGTCGAATCCATAGCGCAACCATTCTTCGTGAGATGCATCCGCGGCTTTAACCGTTACGCGCAGGACATCTTCATCTTCTTGGTACGCGTAGCTACCCCAGCCGGACGTGCCGGTATTGAAAATGATTGTCCATTCCTCGTCGCCCGGGACCATGAACAGCGCATACGTGCCCGCAGCCAGATCTTTGCCCTCAACTTTGACATCTGCGGAGAACGTAATTTTGGTGGCTTCGTTCGCACCGGCACGCCACGGCTTACCGGAACGCGGGGCCAACTTACTGTCTTTGGCAAACACGTCGCGGCCTTTGACGCCGGGACGGTGATACGCAATCTCCACCGTTTCGTCAACGCCGATGGTCTGCGAGACGCTGGCGGCCTGGCTTGAGTCTGGTGCTTTCTTCTCGCGTTGTGCATTCGCGGTTTGCGCCGCTGCCAACACGGCAACAGCCATACACCCGGTGAGTATCACTCGTTTCAAGTCTCTCATTAATTACTACCTCCTTCTGTAATGCTCTGGAATGGCTCAGGCGACCCTAAGGCCGATGAGCGTCCGCAACCCGAACGGGCAGTATGCCATCGCAGCACGCGCCGCGCCACACCACCCACTGACACTACATTCACACCTACGCTTGAAACAGGTCGTTTGAAGAATTACGGTTTTTTGTACAGGACGTTATTGGGACCCAATCGCCTCAAGTATCGGGCGTATCGCATCCGAAGCCAAGAAAATAGCGCGTTGCGACTCGTCGAGGCTATCCGCGACCGCAGATACTTCACGATGTGCTTCGGCCGATGCTTCTGCGAGGCCCGTTTCGTTTCCCTGTGCGGCATAGAGCTCGGTCAGCGCGGCCCAGGTTTTCCAAATTTGCGTGGGGTTGCCAATTTCCTCCGCCAGGTCCACAGCGCGCCGTAAGTCAGGTTCGCAATGCTCGGGCTTGCCCAGCGCCATCGCCGCCTGTGATCGCAATCGAAGCCCCTTGACGGTATATCGCCGCCGCTTATTGCTTTCAGCCAAGGCGATACATTCTTCCGAGAGGGAATGCGCAAGGTTTGCGTCGCCCGTTGCCATCGCCCACTCGCCATAAGCGTGCATCCAGTGCATCGAATAGTTGTGGTGCGACATTCGATCTTCGGGTTTTGGATTCCGGACGATGGGTTCGACCTCACGGTATTGAGCCAGGGCTTCCTCGAAGCGGCCAAGCCCGGCCAATCCCTCGCCGATGTTCAGCCGCGCGTTACAAGCAATTTCGGCATCCGGAACTTCTGAATTCAACGATTGTTCCAGGCCGCGTTCGTTCCAAGGCAACGCTTTGTCGAAATCCTGAATTTCGTTGTAAAGCCAACCAACGGTATTCGTGAGGCGATGCCCATAGAACCAGGAGCCGACGCGTTCTGCGAATGCAAGCGCATCCAACAATATTTCTAGTCCTTCCCCATATTTGCCGAGACTGGTGACGCACATACCGTGCACCCACTGGGTAGCGATTTTCGGAACCACAAATCGGTCCGCTACGTGCAGCCAACGATCGTAAAACTCGTTTGCCTCCTCAAACTTTCCCTGCCAATAGAGATCGAGGCAGCACTCCATCACCCAAAGCGCCTGAATACTTGAAAGGTTGACTTGTTCCGACAAGTCGCGAAGTTCTTCCGCGTACACTTCTCCGTCTGCACGCCGTCCCGTGGATATGAAGTTGTACCAAATCGCCAACAACGCGGCGAAGCGAACCTCTTTATCCTCCGGGCCTGCTAGTGCCAAGGCTTGTTTTGCTACCGAATCCGCCATGTCGAAATCGTGGTTCTCCCATTCGACCACCGCTTGCGTGGCGAGCGCGATGCCTTCCATCGATCTATCTCCAAGTGTACGTCCGATTTTCGCGACGGCACCGAGATCGGCGATTGCCGCAGGGAAGTCGCCGATTGTGTCGTATACCTCACCACGCGATCTGGTCATCAACGCAATGGAACGCTCGTCGACTTGGTTTGTCTGCTTCGCGGCTGCGATGGCGCGCGTGTAGTAATCGATTGCCTCACGCGTAGCAAAGGCCGTAGCCGCTTTTCTGCCGGACTTTCTGAGATATTTGGTCGCGTTCTCCCATTCTTCGGCGACCTCATAGTGATACGCGAGTGCTTCATAGTGTTCGGTAAGGCGATCGGCGAATAGCATTTCAATCGCTTCAGCGACGGTCTTGTGTAATCTGCGGCGGCGTTCTTGAAGGAGGGTCGAATAGGCGACATCGTGGGTGAGCGCGTGTTTGAACATATACGAGAGCTCAGGCATGAAGCCCGTCTCGTAGATCAGCTCGAGAGACTTCAGTTCCGTTAGCGTATCGCCAAGCCGGTCTTCCAGATCGCTTATCCGTGTCAACAGCCGCACGGTGAATTCACGACCAATGACGGAGGCCAGTTGCATGGCCTCTTTTGCAACCGGCGGCAAGCGATCAATTCGCGCCAGGATGACGTCCTGTATCGTGTCGGGCACGGCAACGTCACGAACGTCGCAATTCAGCGAGTACGACCCATTGGTCTGGCTCAACGCATCGGTTTCGACCAGAGAACGAATGACTTCTTCTATGAAAAACGGATTGCCTTCTGCCTTGCTCCCAATGAGTGCCTGCAACTCTGGGGGCAGACCACTCGTACCCAGCGCCCGCTCAACCATCGCCGTGCTCGATTTCGGCGGCAAGTGCGACAGTGCAATTCGATTGACATGGGTGCGATCGCCGAATGTGTTCTTGTAGCCCGGTCGCGCCGTTAGCACTAGCATCACGGGCAGGCGCTCGATACAATCAACCATGTTAGCGATGATGCCTTCGGAATGCTCGTCAACCCAATGCAGGTCTTCAATCGCGATAATCATTGTCGACGACTGCGAAAATTCTTGAAGGACCGCGCGGAACGCATCAAAGAAACCCGCGCGCCGCACTTGGGGGTCCATTGCGGCCACAGTCTCATCGCCGGGATCGACGTTGAGGAGAAAGCGGATGTAAGGCTCGGAAGCGCGGCACGCTTCATCCCAAGGCGCGATAGCCGTCCGCACTTTCTCAATGATCTGCGGGGCGCTATCGGACTCGCGAACGCCGAACGCACTTTTCAAGACATCGACGACAGGCAAGTACGGGATATTTTCGCCGAAGGAAATGCACTGACCACCGACCCAACGCATCCGGCGCGGGTCCAGAACACGGTTAAACTCGAACAAGGTTCGCGATTTTCCGATCCCCGCCTCTCCGGATAAGAGGACAACTTGTCCTTGGCCGGATCCGGCTTTATTCAAGTATCCCGCCAGTACTTTCTGTTCCTGATCCCGACCAGTATAGGGAGTCAGTCCGCGCTCAAGTGAGACGTCCAGTCTATTTTGGACGGCGCGTTCACGCAATGGCCGAAACACCCCTATAGGTTCACTTTTGCCTTTGACGTGTTGTTCACCCAAATTTTCAAACTCAAAATATTCTTGGACGGCCTTGTGCGTATGTTCGCTGACACAAACCGTTCCGGGTTCGGCCAAAGTCTGCATCCGCGCGGCCAAATTGACCGTATCCCCCACCGCCGCCAAGTCCAGATCGAGCTTATCCGAAATGCTGCCCACCACGACAGGCCCCGTGTTTAGACCGATACGGTAACTGCATTGGACCGGATGGACTTGGTGGACTTCGCGCGCATAGTCCTGAAGGGACGTTTGCATGGCTAAAGCGGCCGCGACGGCCCTGCGAGCTGGGTGTTCGAGAGCAAGCGGCGCGCCGAACAACGCGAGCACACCATCGCCGGTGTACTGGTTCACCGAGCCGCCGTATTGTTCAACTGCGCGCTGCATCCGCGCGAAACAACCTTGCATTAGCTCGTACGTCTTTTCCTCACCCAGTTGCTCGGCGATTTCGGTATGACCGGCCGCGTCTGCGAATAGAACGGTGACGGTGCGTCGCTCACCTTCGCTTGACGGTATAGACGATGGCGCGGATGCGGCACTTTGGGCGACCGGCGATCCGCAGTGATCGCAGAACCGCGCCGCTGTCCGCAATTCAGAACCGCACTCGCCGCAGGCCAGTACGAGCGAAGCGCCACACGATTCGCAAAAGCGCGCGCCATCTCTATTCTCATGATTACACGATGAACACTGCATGTGAACTGTCCGACAATTCCCTCAACGATTGCAAAGAGACCCAAATTCTACGCCACATTCGTTGTTCGCACAATGTAGGCTTGCGCGTCGCCATAGGTTCGGATACGCTGGCAGCCTATGTCGACGCTTGAGCAACTATCCGACAGTTTGTGGCGCGGAAAACACACGACCGCAGAACACGATCACCATCCCTTTCGAGTGCTTGATCAGATCGAGGAGATCGCGGACGGGGTTGCCTTTTACAAAGCATTCTCGAACATCACAACGGTGAAAACGGATGATGGCTGTGTGCTGATCGATACGGGATCGTTTAACCCCGCTGCACAGACAAAGAGTTTCGACGCGATCCGTGGCTGGACTTCCCTTCCGATCGATACAGCGATCTACACGCACGGCCATGTCGATCACGCTTACGGGCTACCGCCATTTCTGGTGGAGGCGAAAACGAACGGTTGGAACGCGCCGGACATCATTGGCCACCAACGCGTTGTACCGCGCATGGATCGATACATTGAGACTGCTGGCTATAACGAAGTCATTAACGAGCGACAGTTTGGCTTTCCGATTGAATGGCCGACCGATCCCATTTACCCCACCCAAACGTATGAGGGTACATTGGACATATTTGTAAACGGGGTCGAATTTAACCTGCA
>JAJDAB010000476.1 GCA_029262095.1 Candidatus Hydrogenedentota bacterium | reverse complement strand
ACCGCACCGACGCCGCATGCATCTGCCTTATCCATTGCCATTTCCATGGCTTGCGGACCAACGTCGATGCCAACGCCCTCGTCGCCATCTAGCGTGGCACACCCCGGCATCTCCCGGATCGGCTTGGGACTGGGCGTTGGGTTGATCCAACCTTTCCTTAATCCCTGGACATACCACTGCATCATATAGCTCACGCCATGCGACTCAATACCCCGAACATCCGCGTAAACCAACACGTCCGCCGCACGCTGTGCATTTGCATCAGGCATGCCGAGCGCACCAAAGATATTCTCAAGCGAACGGCGAACGTCATCCACGTTCAACCGAATCGCGATATCGTCAGGTACTTTGTAGTCTTCGAACATGACCACCTTTCAAAAATAGATACACATCGCTGATTAGGCGAGTTGCCTGGAGACAAAATCCCACACCGTGTAGGCGGCGAAACTTGCATAGAACACTGTCGCCACTAACATCATCACGACGTTTATTGGATGAGGTCGCGCCGATTTCGGGAGAAACTTCAAGTTGATATACAACACAAGCGGAACCCACACCGCCATCGCCCCGCCGTTAATGGCCGCATTAATGAAGAAGAAGTCCAACAATTTAACGTCGAAGGTCTCGAAAAACCAAGTGCTGAAAATACCCACGATCGCCAACATGACCGCCAACCGAAGATACAGTTGCCCCGGTGTGAATTTGCGTGCAAAAGCGATGTTGGTGTGCACCATATCCGTCCAGATACGCCAACCGCCATCGGAGATCGCGAGCTGCGTGCTGAACATGGCCGCGAACGCGACAATTAAGAATAGGTAGTGGCCGAACGAACCCATCGCCGGTTCCAGCATCTGCGAAAGATCCCAGATGATTGTGCTCTCTTGTGGCACGATGCCGTTCGAGTGAAAGACCACCAACGCACCGTACATGAACAACAACGTGATAAACGTGTTGAGCAAGAAGAAGTACAACACATTGTCGAGTTTGACGTACAAGAACCAATCGCGAAACCGAGATTGGTTCTCTTCGGTGTCGGGAAATGTATACCCGATTTCTGTGTTGGATTCGCCCTGGTCGCGCAGCGCGCTATGCAACTCCGGGATTTGCGCGCCCATGCCGATGCCCTTGTCGCGCAAGTAATAGGCGTAGTAAAGCTGTCCAAACCCGCCAGCTCCAACGAACACGAGCGCACCAAAAAAGCGCATAAACGAAAAGTCATCGGCCAACTCGATCTCGCCGAAGTTTACGAGGCCTCGACCGAGCTCGGCGACGTGCTCCCACGAACCGATTTGAACGACCACAAGGATCATGCCCACAACGACGACGATTACAAGCACCGAAACGACTCGTTCGAGCGTAGCGTAAATTCGTTTGGGGCCGAAGAGCGTTGCAAAAACAGCGACGTACACCAGGATCGTCCACTGCCAATCCGCACCAACATCATTGAGGCCGAATATTAAGTACCGGATGATTACGCCTGTAGCACGCGCCCAACCCGGCACCCAGGCGAGCACGAACAATGCGGCCATGAAGAACAAAATGAAATTGCGCGAGACCCGCGCGAAACCCGTGAATGCACTTTCGCCCGTAGCAATCGCCCAACGACCGATCTCGAAATTGATCCACATTTGAATGAAGATGCCGAGAATCGCTGCCCATGCCATTCCCGCACCGAATCTCGCGGTGATCCAAGGCCACAGCACCATTTCGCCTGAGCCAATCGCGAGACCTACCATGACCGCGCCCGGTCCGGTTAACCTCCAAAAACTCTTCTCCCGCTTCGGGAGATCGTGATCCTTCATTGAAGGAATCTGAACGGTCATGCTGATTTCCTCACCGCGCTGAAAACAATACTGCACTGGAGTTATACGGGCACGCTACCAGATAAAGTTTGCGCATACCACGCTTGCGAAAAACTGAGCGCGATTACTTCAGCCGCCGCTCGAAGAGATCGAACACAATCGTCCACACCTGTTCGGCCGCATCTTCCTTGTACAGCGGCCGAGCCGGAAAACAGAACCCGTGTTCCGTTCCTGGCCAAACATCGAGCTTGTACGTGACGCTGTGTTCGTCCAATTCAGCCTTAAGGTCTGGAATTACATTGTCCGGCACATAGCTGTCCGTCTCCGCGAACCCGAGATACAACTCCGCATTGATGTCTTTTGCAAGGCGGTGAGGGGAATCCGACTCGTCGGTGACGATGCCGACCCCGTACAACGAAGCACCCGCGCCAAAATCTTTGGGAAACGAGCCGACCGCCGACACGACGTACTGACCGCTCATACAGTATCCGATACAACCTTTAGGGCCGTCTTTCACAAGGGTATCCGCTGCTAAGAATTCCAACATCGCACGCGTGTCATCAACGATCAGCTTGTTGCTAAGGCTGTACATCGCTCCGAACATCCGCTTGCGTGCGTCCGACGTTTCGTTCGCAAGTTCGTTGTAATCGAATCGCAATTGGCCTAATCGGTAGTACATATCCGGCAACAACACACAGTACCCTTGTTTTGCGATGCGCCGGCAGAAATCGAACAATTCCTCGCGGATTCCCGGCGCATCCATATACAGAATGACGGCGGGATAGACGCCAGATTCGTCCGGGCGGAATATATAAGACTCCATGTCGCCATCGGTTGTCGCGATGGATACGGTCTGTTCGGTCATGATTGGCCTTTCCTGTTTGCGTGCGAATTCGGCATTATCATTCGCACCCACGGTCGATGCAACTCCCGGAATGAGGGCAGTCGCAATAAAAGATTTCGAAAAGGGGCTCCTTGCTTTCAGATGGATATCGCATACTTCGGGAAGTCGGAGGAACAAAAAGCGGAAACTTATTCTTGGGCCGCCAAGTTTTACGCCATCGCCCCGGGTGGCATCTCAACTCGCTCGGGGATGAGGACAATGGGTGCCCATATACAACCACCATCCGGGTTATCCTGTAATCCTGTCAAAATGTCCCTCAGTATTAATGCGATTGCCCTGTCCCCGGAATCGGTCCCGAAATCTACTCGTGCCGCATCGTTCTTGACACGTACCCGCGCTAGACACGAAGATTGATGTGTGTTGTAGATCGAATCTGGGCCATTTCGAGGAGTAGTTTGAGAATGAGCGCATCCGCATTGGACGGCGTCAGAGTGGTTGAATTCGGCGAGATGATCGCCGGGCCGTATTGCGGAAAGATGCTTGCTGATATCGGTGCGGACGTCATCAAAGTTGAATTGCCGGATGGCGACGCTGCACGCAAGTACGGACCGTTTCCGGACGATGAACCCCATCCGGAGAAGAGCGCACTCTTTCTCTATACGAACACCAGTAAACGAGGCGTGACCCTCGATCCCAGCAGCGCGGAAGATTTGAAAGCGCTAAAAAAACTAATTCAATGGGCAGACGTGTTTATCGACAGCTACGCGCCTGGTTTCCTTGCGGCGTACGGACTGGATTACGGAAGCATACAAGCGCTCAACCCAGGGTTGATATACACATCGATCACCCCCTATGGCCGCACTGGACCTCGCGCAGACGCGCCCGGTGATGAGTTAACGCTTGTCCACGCCGCCGGTCTTGGTAACTTACTCCCAACTCGGTCGGTGGACGCCAGCCGCGCACCCGTGAAACCGGGCGGCAATCCGATGGGCTATCACGGTGGACTGGCCGCAGCGGTCGCGACTATCGCGGCGTTGTTTGCCCGCGACAAGTCGGCCGCCGGAACGCTCATCGATGTCTCCCTGCAAGAAGTCATGGTCGCGATGTGCGCGCCGCAGATCGGCGGCGCTCGTTATCACGGATCAACGTGGAGCCGAGTCCCCGATCGGCCGCCCGCAATGGGCCGCGTCCAAACCGCGGATGGCTATGTCATTCTCAATGCGCTAGACGATCATCATTTCGCCGCGCTGCGGGAGCTGATGGGCAATCCCGAGTGGTGCGCGGACGATTCGTGGAACTCCATGGCATATCGTGCCAACAACTTGATGAATATCGCGCCGCAAATCGACGCATGGATGTTGAAACAGGAAAAAGAAAACATCCATCACAAGGCCGCGGCGAAACGCATACCGATCGGGCCGATGTACACAGCCGAAGATGTGATGAACTACGGCCAGTACGAAGCACGAGACTATTTTGTCGAGGTGGATCATCCTGTAGCGGGTACCCATCGCTATGCGGGGTGGCCGTACAAACTTCCAAAGTCGCCGCCGCAAGTCCAACGTCCCGCGCCACAACTCGGCGAACACAACGAGGAAGTTCTTCGTGGACCGATGCTTGAAACGCCACGGGAATCGAAACCGGCTGTTGCTACGAAACCAGCGCTCCCCCTAGAAGGTATCCGGGTGCTCGAGTTCGCGTGGGTTTGGGCTGGCCCCTATGCAGGTCAATTGCTCGCGCAACTTGGCGCGGACGTCATCAAAGTTGAAAGCCACAACCGAACCGACCTCATGCGGCGCGCGGTGGTCTGGCCGTTACCCGAACCGGCACCAACGAGCATCTCGCCGAACGAAGGCATCGCGTTCAATTCAGTCAATATGAATAAGAAAAGTGTAACGATCGACATGAGCAAACCCGAAGGTTTAGCGCTCGCCCAAAAACTCGCGGCTACAGCGAATGTCGTGTTCGACAATATGCGGCCCGGAGCCCTCGGCAAACTCGGTCTTGGGTACGATGACCTAACGAAACTGCGAAGCGATATCATTGTCGCGTCATCTTCCGGACGTGGCACGACTGGCCCGGAAAGCCAGTACTTAGGCTACGCCATGATTCATCATGCGATTGGTGGCAACGCGTACATCACCGGATATCCAGACGATCACCCCTGCCACACTACGGGCGATGTGGACATCATGAATGCAACAACGCTTGCGTTCGCCATGCTCGCGGCGATTCATTATCACGCGAGGACGGGGGAGGGGCAATTCATCGACTTCTCCCAGTGTGAAGCGGTGAGTTCGCTCATTGGAGAAGTTCTGCTCGGGTATGAACTGACCGCCCGTGTACCCGAACGCGCCGGAAACGCACACGAATACCACGCGCCGCATAACGTTTACCGCGCATGGGGGATCGACCGTTGGATTGCGATCGAATGTCGCTCGGACGATGATTTTGGCAAACTGTGTAAAGTCATGGGTCAGCCAGCGTTGGCGGACGATCCGCGCTTCGCCAAGGTTGACGCGCGAAAGAAAAACGAGAGAGAACTGGATGCTATAATCGAAAAATGGACGTGCGAAAGAGACCGGGATCGATTGGTCTCGCAATTGCTCCGGGCAGGTGTCGCCGCAGCACCTTCGCGCGATGCACGTGATCTATACGCCGATCCCCACCTCCAAGCCCGGGGGGCATTCGTCAACGTAAAACACCCCACGCTGGGAGATCTCGAACTGATTGGAACACCTTGGAGAATGCAAGACTATACTGCGGAGCCCGTGCGCGCACCGTCTCTCGGTGAACACACGGACAGCGTACTCACGGACGTACTCGGTCTTACCAACGCGAAATTGGAATCGCTTCGCGACAAACAAATAATTCAGTAATCTGACAAATACAAACGACAAGGAATCGAATGATGCACTTCAAACGACTAGCGGTAATGTGCGTGCTACCTCTCCTCATGGGGGCCAGCGTTTATGCGCAAGAAAGCGCCAATTTTCACCACGTTCATCTCAACGTCGTCGATCCTGAAAAAACGATTGACTACTACGAAAAATACTTTAGTGGCGTGCGTTCCGCCTTCCGAGACAACGCTGATGCTATTTTGACCGATCGATCGTTCCTGCTCCTGAATAAAGTCGATAAGGCCCCGGAATGGGAACTATTATCTGCGATTTATCACATCGGTTGGGGCGGCGTTGACGGGCCGAGTGACTTCAAATGGCGAGACGAAGGCGGTATGGAGTGGGAAACGCCGCTCTCGGCTCTGGGCAATGAGCACTTTATGTACGCGTTCGGACCCGATAAGGAAGTTGTCGAAGTCTGGACCGGATTTCGTCATCACCGGTTTGGTCACGTTCATCTCCTTGCCGAAGACGTAAACGCAGCGAAGAATTGGTACATAGAAAACCTCGGACTGAAGGGACCGCCGGATCGTCCGAAGCCGGCCAAAGCCCCCAAGGATGTCGATCCCGGCCTCGTGTTCCAATACTTGTGGTTGAGTCAGGTCTCCACAACCAACGGCGTCACCATAAACATCTTTGGGAAACCGAGCGAAGATTCACTCGTGTGGTGGAACTATGGCGGACTTGGTGAGTTGGTGCCGACCGACGACAGAGTCGTCGACCACATTGCATTTTCGTATCCCGACATCGAACCGGTATTTGATCGGATGAAAAAGAACGGGGTCGAAATCGTAAAGCCAATCGCGATGAGCGACAAATACAAGCTCAACAGCTTTTTCGTGCGCGGCCCCGACCAAGTACTCGTAGAAATCGTCGAGGCGGATCCCGTTTACGGTGGTGATCGCGAATAGGTTGAACTGAACACTTGCGAATAACAGCGAGAACAAGCGGCATCGCCGGGAGGTAACATCATGGACTTCGCACCGTCAGAAGAGATTCAACAATTCCTCGGTCATGTAAACAAATACATCGAAAAAGAACTTTGCCCGCTCGAAGAAGACTTCAAACACATGTCCTGGACGGAAATTGAAGCCACGTTAAAACCGCTTCGCGAAGCGAACAAAGCACGGGGTTGGTGGCTCCCGCAGATCGAGACGGAACATGGCGGCATGGGCCTGAGCGTGACCGACCACGGTCTCCTTTGCGCGGAACTCGGCCGCACGCCGTTCGGCATGTACGTGATGAACGCCCAAGCGCCCGACGCGGGCAACATCGAGATCCTCATCCAGCACGGTACGGAAGAGCAGAAAGCCCGCTATCTCCAACCGCTCCTTGACGGCGAAATTCGTAGTTGTTTCTCCATGACTGAACCAGAACACGCGGGCTCAAACCCAATTCACATGAGCACGCGCGCGGAACGGGATGGCGATCACTGGGTCATCAACGGCCACAAATGGTTTTCGTCTTCCGCCGATGGTGCGGAATTTCTCATCGTTATGGCCGTCACCGATCACAGTCCGGATGCGAATCCGTACACACGCGCGTCGATGATTATCGTGCCGGCAGATACACCCGGATTCAAAATCGAACGCAACATATCCGTGATGGGCCACGTCGGCGATGGCTATGCCAGCCACGCCGAAGTGTACTACGATAACGTGCGCGTCCCGATCACGAATACGCTTGGCGCGGAAGGCGGCGCGTTTATCATCGCGCAAGATCGCCTAGGCCCTGGACGCATTCACCATTGCATGCGTTGGATGGGCATCTGCGAACGCTGCTTTGACATCATGTGCAATCACGTTGCTATGCGTGAACTCGCCCCTGGCAAAACGCTCGCGACTCGACAATTCGTTCAAGGATGGATTGCGGAAAGCCGTGCAGAGATCAATGCCGCCCGGCTAATGGTCCTTCATGCGGCCTGGAAAATCGACACCGTCGGAAAAGAACACGCACGAGAAGAGATTGGCATCATCAAATTCTACTGCGCCAACGTCATGGGCCGGGTCATCGACCGTGCACTCCAATCCCTAGGCGCAGCCGGTATGACCGACGACTTCCCAATCGCCGCTTATTATCGACACGAACGCGCAGGCCGCATCTACGATGGTCCGGACGAAGTGCACAAAGTCAGCGTTGCCCGGCAAATCCTGAAACGCTACGCTGCGGATGTGGCGCCCGTCGGCTAGGCTTACCACGTATCAATATTCGGCCGTTTCTTACCCGTTCGCGGCGACGTGGGCGGCAGACTACGCAACCCCATCACAATCCAATCGCGTGACGCCGCGGGATCGATGACATCATCAATCCCGAAAAACGTTGCCGCATTGACCGCCTTCGCCCGGTCATACGCTTCCGCGACCATTTCATTGTATTTCTGAAGCCGCTCATCCGGGTCTTCGATAGCTGCGAGGTCATTCCGGAACCCAAGTTTCACCGCGCCTTCGATATTCATGCCCGCGAATTCCCCGGTCGGCCACGCTGCGGTGAAAAACGGCTCCATCGATCCCGCGCCGCACATCGCCTGGGCTCCGAGGCCATAGGCTTTGCGCACGACAATCGCAAACATTGGAATCGAAAGGTTCGCGCTCGTGTTGAACATCCGGCATGCATGCCGCACCAATGCCGTCTTCTCAACCTCGGGGCCCACCATGATGCCAGGACAATCCATCAACGTGATCACGGGTAGGTCGAACACATCACACAGTTGGAGAAACCGTGCGCCTTTGTCTGCGCCGTCCGAATCGATCGCGCCGCCGAGGTGATGCGGGTTATTGGCGATGAGTCCCAATGGCCGCCCCTCGATCCGAACCAATGCGGTCACCATGCCCAGGCCAAAGTCTTTACGAATCTCTAGAACCGAATCCGTATCCGCAAGCGTGTCGATTACGTCGCGGATATTGTACGAACGAATGCGGTTCTCCGGCACGATGTGCCGCATAACCCGTTGGTCGTTGGCTTCCCAGTTGCTGAGCGAACCTTGAAAGTAGGAAAGGTACTTCTTCGCGACTGTTGTCGCTTCCGCTTCGTCCTTTACCAAGATGTCCACGACGCCATTTGGAACCTGAACTGACATCGGCCCTATTTCTTCCGGCGTAAACACTCCGAGCTGACCGCCCTCAATCATCGCCGGACCGCCCATGCCGATAGTCGAGTTTTCCGTCGCGATGACGAGATCCGCACACCCGAGTAATGACGCATTACCCGCGAAACAACGGCCGGAATTGACGCACACGAGTGGCACCAGTCCGCTCAACTTCGACCATTGCGTAAACGTCGTAACGTCCATCCCGACGCCGCCGGTTTTGTCCACGTCGCCCGGTCGTCCGCCACCACCCTCTGCGAACACAACCACGGGCAAGCGATC
>JAJDAB010000475.1 GCA_029262095.1 Candidatus Hydrogenedentota bacterium | reverse complement strand
GTAGTTTCCAAACCATTCGAACGTCCCGTGCATCGAAGTAATTTCGACCAAGCGCCCGAGTTGGGGATCATTTTGCCGCCAATCGCCAGGCATGTGAGCATGGGGAATTACCAATACATCGTCGACAGCGTTCTTATCGCGCAAGCCAAAAAATAAATCAGAAAGCATGCCAGCGGTTTGCACCGGCACCCGCTCGCGGTTCGGCGCAGTCCGATACAGAACATTGTGATGGCCACCGAATTCGACTTTCGCAGTCCACTCAAAACTCAGAAACGGGACAAATTTGCCCGGGTCCGAATAGTCGATCGCCGCTTGCACGAGGGTCGACCACTCCCAGTCGTCCATCCACGCATCGTGTTCTGACAATGCAATGAAATCGAGGCGCGCATCATCGCGCCCGTAGCGGAAATAGTTGGCAACCGATCCCTGCCCTTCCGCGTAGCTCGTATGGCCGTGCGTTTCGCCCCAGAAAATGCGGTGGGCAGGGGCTTCACGAACCCACACCGGATTGCTCAACGTATCGATGCTGCCGTCGGCGGAGCGAATCCAAAATCGGTGTACGCCCGAGTGTTCGAGCGTAAGATCGTCGAGCACGGTGAGACCATTGGCGGTACTGGGTACCATTCGAATCGACTCATCATCAAGTGACAGTTCGTATTCCGGTACTTGACGCGTAGCGCGATTGTAGAAAGTGTCGTGCGTCCGAATCGCGAGCTTGAAAGCCTCACCCGGCGCGATGATCGATGGCGCGACGGCGTTCACGCCAGCGGCGGCCCCCCCAACAACGCGAATACCAGGCCAAGGCGCACTGAAGAAATTGCGCTTGCCTTCTAAGTCGACATACATGGGAAGAATGAATTCATCATTCTCTGAGCTTTGCATCAGAAAGCCTGGAGAACCCTCCGTGGTGTCGCCATAGGTGACGGTAATAGTTTCACCAGGCTGCAAGGAAGTTCCTTCCAGCGTAAACGACATCGGCGTGCCGGGATAGACTCCGTGGATGAAACTTGGGATGCGGAATCGTCCAGCCTTGAAAGTGGCTTTCGAATTCGAACACAAAATCGTTACATAATCCGGCGCATCGGGCTCATGAATTTGCGGCACACCGTAGTCCGCCATAAGTTGGTGCGCGAGCAAGATGCCCCCGCCTTCAGCCATCGGGTGCGAGCCTACCGTGTACGTCTGTCGAATTGTTTGATGGCTATTGATTTCGAACGGGCCCGTGGTGTCGACCGTGATAGGTCCGACTGCGCCGGGGAATTCATCTTTGATTTGAAGCTCGCGAATCGCCATGTTGATCGCGCGAATCGCCATCGGCATCACCGGTTCATCGGGCAAACCTACGGGGTAGCTAAGCCAAAGAGGAAGGTCGATAAGGAACTTTTCCGACTGCATCGCTTGCGCGTTCATCCACGCCCAAACAACGGGACCGCGTTCATAGACGTTGGACGGATTCGTTGGCGTTTCGGCGGCTTCGGCCTTCAGCCGTTCGACTTGCTGTCGTAACTCCGCGGGCAAGTAGTCGTTTTGTCCAAGTGCAGCAATCGATAAGGCAGCGCCAACAATCAAGGCCAAGCAGCGAATTGTCGTCGCGTGAAACTCATTACGTTTATTCAAAGAGATCGTTTCCTCATTCGTGCATCGGCCTACAGGTACATCATGCTGATTTCGAGCGGAACGTCCTCATCGCCAACTGTAAACACCGCGTCTTTCCACTTGGGCGGACCAAATCGCGGCTTCGCATTCCGCGACATGCCGATACCTTCTTTCGGTAGGCCAATAAAGTTCGTCTTCATCTCTCCGTTCTTATCCTCATCGTGCATGAGCGCGACGGCGTACTTTCCCGGCTTGACCCCCACAAACTCGCAGGCCGCCTTTTTATCCTCGATTTCCACCCGAATCGTAATCGCGGTCTTCGAGTCCTCCTTCAAAAAATCAGCCTCTTTGTCGTACAACGTCACCTGAACAACGCCCTTACTATTGCGGAATTTCGAGATTTCAACAATAATCGTCGCGCCCTCCGGTTTCGTGTCTTGCGCGTACGCGATACAACTCGTGATTAGTATGGTCGCCAGTATGCGTGTGGTATTGCCCGCGCTCATTTGCCATCTCCAGGCAGCGGTAGATGTTTAGCCAAAAATCGTTCAAGGATATAGCGACACCGATCGTTGATAGGCTGTGTGACGTCCATCGAATGAGGCCAGCCTTCAATACGATCGTAGTAATTCGCGATGCCCAATTCATCGAGTTTCGCGTGGAGCACATCCGCTTGCGCGATAGGGACGAGCTCGTCGATCGTACCGTGGAACGTCAACGTCGGAGGATCAGTCTTATCCAAATGATGAATGGGGGAGGCCTGTTCGTACTTGTTTGCAGCGTCTTCATAGCTTTCCCCGATAAAATCGTTTACTTGATACGCTTCTTGCGCGACCGGCACCGTGCAATCCACGACACCGTAAAAGTTTCCGATGGCTTGCACGCTCGAATCGCCCCCTTCAAGACTCGCGAGCTCCGGGTCTTGCGCGTAGCCCGCCATCAACGCGAGATGACCGCCTGCCGATCCCCCGATGGCGGCAATATTGTTCACATCGATGTGATACGTATCGGCGTTTTTCCGGAGCCACGCGATCGCGCTGTTCACGTCTTGGACCGCAGCCGGAAACCGGTTCGCCGGCGAGAGCCGGTATTGGACGGATGCCGAGACATACCCAAGTTCCGCGAACTTTAGATTGTAGTAGAGATAGTCTTCTTTTTTGCCGCCGCTCCAGCCGCCGCCATGGATGAATACGAGTGTTGTCGTGGGTTTCACGGTACCCTTCGGCACAAAGATGTCCATGGACAATGCGGTGCCATCATGTTCCGCGTATTCGACGTCGTCATAGAACGTGACCGTGTCCGGCACCGACTCTGGCTCCTTCACCATCGCTACCTTACCCGATAGCACAGCGCCTTGCGCTTTCAAGTGGTCCTCATAGCCCGGAGGCGCTTCGGGGGCTCCTTCGAAGAGTTCGGGTTCGGCTAGTGCTGAAACCGGCAGCACGAGTACTGACAGAAATAGGGTAACAAGGTGTTTCATAGTCGGAGCCTCCCGGCGTTTACATCGCGGTCGAATCCCAGATTGTAATGTTCTACGCCGAATCCGGCAAGGTGGGCATTGGAAGCGTGCAACGGCAGAAACATGCTAGTTTGTTTTAATCTAAAGGCGCGGAGGCGCAGAGGAGATTTCATCAAGTGCCGATAATCGATTTATCCGCGACTATCGAGTCCAAAGACATCTCGCCCGTGGACCGGACGCAGATCACGTATTCCGATCATACGGCCGGTGCGGAGCAGGTGGAGAATATGATGGGCGTGCCGACTTCGCTAATGCGTGATGGCGAAGGCTGGGCGGTGGAGGTGTTTGACTACTTTTCCACGCACGGTGGCACCCATGTCGATGCGCCGTATCATTACAACAGCACTATACAAGGGAAACCGGCTCAAACGATTGATGAGTTGCCGTTGGAGTGGTTTTTTAGTGATGGTGTGGTACTCGATGTGCGGGATAAAGACGACGGCGATCCGGTAACGGTCGATGACGCGCAAGCTGCGATCGCGAAGGCGGGCCATACACTCAAACCGCTGGATATCGTACTTGTGCAATGCGGCGCGGACCGGTATTACGGTCAGCCCGATTACATGATGCACGGGACGGGCGTGACAGCAGAGGCAACGCACTGGCTCTACGACCAAGGCGTGCGTGTCATGGGTATCGATGCTTGGGGCTGGGATCGACCGTTGTATTTGCAGGCTGCGGAAGCGCTTGAGAAAAGCGAACCCGGCATCTTCTGGGCGGCACATCAAGCGGACCTGGCATATAGTCAGATTGAACGGCTGGTGAATTTGGACCAATTGCCACCGACCGGATTTAAGGTGGCGTGCTTTCCCTTGAAGATTAAAGGTGCTTCCGGTGCTCCGGCTCGTGTGGTAGCGATCCTTGAAGATTGAACATGTATCGTATAGGCAATGATGTTCGCCGTACACTGTTGTCGTATCATCAGGTTGGACTTTCCGAGCGAAGCCGAGGAATCTACTAAGGTACGCGAAATCGACTATGGAATCTTGGAAGATCCCTCTGCTTCGCTGGGATGACATAATAGGTTTGCCACCGAGAGCACAGCGTTCACAGAGAAGCGCGCCAATCGAAGGCAGATAGCTTCCTGGCGTTTCTCGGTGTTCTCTGTGGCCCGTTTCTTACCGTAGGATCGGCCTTGATTTCCATCATGGTATCTTGGGATGACAGTGTAGAGATTGGAGTAACGAGCATGGGCTTTTACGATCACCACATTGCGCCGCGGATCGTTGATCTTGCATGTGGCCTAAAGGATGCGCAACGCCAGCGGCAAAAAGTTGTGCCGCGTGCGAAGGGGCGCGTGCTCGAAGTGGGCATGGGCTCCGGCCACAACATTGCGTTCTACGATCCGGACAAGGTCGAGATGGTGTGGGGTCTTGAGCCGGGAGAGACCATGCGGAATATGGCGAGACCGAAAGCGGATCGCGTACCGTTTGATGTAGAGTTTCTCGACCTGCCTGGCGAAGAAATCCCGCTCGATGACAACGCGGCGGACACGGTTCTCACGACATTTACGCTGTGCACGATTCCCGATGCGGCGGCGGCCTTGACGCAGATGCGGCGCGTGCTCAAGCCGGGCGGTGAACTCATTTTTCTCGAACACGGCGAAGCGCCTGATGCAGGCGTCCGCCTTTGGCAACATCGTATCGAACCGATCTGGAAACCGCTGGCGGGCGGATGTCACATCACGCGGCGAATCCCTGAAATGATTCAGAACGCCGGGTTCACGATTAATGACATGGAGTCAGGATACCTGCCCGGCCTGGCAGCCAGGCTATTGGTGTTCGCGGCCTATGAGCACTGGGGCAGTGCAACGGCAAAATAAGCCTGTGGGGGGGCTGAACAAAAAACGGGCGGGACCGAAGTCCCGCCCGCGTAGTGACAATATATCAATATCAGGACGCGTTTGGATTGTTGATCAGACCACCCGCCACGTTCGCACCATTCACGCTAACCGGGTACTCGTTACTCGGATACCGCGCGAATTCCACGTGCCCGTCAAGATACAGGACATTACAACCACCAGGAATGTGGTTGAACGACGAGACTGCCGTTGCGACGATATCCCACGCCACGGCGAGTTCCGATTGGCCAATCGCGCTAGCCGCAGGATTGTTGATGTCCGTGATCATGAAGCGTTCGATACCTTCACGAAGACGGAATACCGTTGTGCCCTGACCGCCGTTACCCAAACCTGCGGGAACGGTGCAGTTTCCATCGTTGACCGCACGGGCGCCGTTCAAGTCACCAGCCAGCAATGCCGTGATGCTGCCAATCAGGAAGTGATTGAAGCAATGCGTGGTTTGCGCCGGTCCAGGAATACCAGCAAGCGAGTCTCCGCTGGGGTTCAGACTCAACAGGATTGCGTCGACGAGTGCAAGGTCGACCGTCGGGTCATCATCGTCGCTTTGGTCGAACGCGAAGCCAAGATACGAGTAACTCTGGCCAGCCGCACCCGGGCAGCCGTCGATAAAGTCGCCATCGGCGATCCGGAATGCGTCCGAGTAGGCTACGCAAACCGGGTCTGCCGCCGTGACCAGATCATTGGTCGCGTCTGACGGGCAGATCAAGATTGACGGGTCCGTCAAGTATTCCGGATAGATGAGCCGCATGTTCATGAAAAAGACTGCCATGACGTTGTCACCGTCCGTCGTACCGTCGCCGTTGGGCGCATCCCAGAAATCAAACCCAAGCCAGGGCCATTTTTCGCCGGGCGACTCGTTGGCATACATCTTACCAACCAATCCAATTTGCTTGAGGTTATTTTGGCAGCTCGCCCGACGCGCTGCTTCACGCGCACGTGCCAATGCCGGTAACAAGATTGCCGCAAGAATACCGATGATAGCGATAACTACGAGTAGCTCAATTAAGGTAAAACCAGTGCGTTTGTTCATACTCAAATGCCCTCCTCCTTAATCATCCTTATTTGGCACTTCGCCCGAAGTGCCGACCAAATTTGTGTGAACCGACAGGGTACACACACGTATTCTCTGCCCACAGAGCAGAGGAATAACCAGATTGTAGTTGTTGCTTATGATGCAGCGCTCGCCTAGCCCGAAATGCCCATGACATTTTGTAAGAAACTCTCAAGACGTTAGTCTTTTGGGGACACTTTGTCAAGGACAATATTGGCTGCAGCAGTTTGCACATTAAAAGAATAATGCTTGTTTCATTGATTAGACGCTCATCCGAGGTTCATGTGATATGTTACTAGCCAGATTACCAACCGTTCAGAATGGTGGTGCGAATGCCTATAATTCTTGAACGATTGCTGGGCTACTGACGTAGAGGTTCCAAGGCGTGAATGTGCAAACGAACCCAAACAATCTTCTAGAACGGCAGCCCAGTCGAGACGAAAACGCCACTAGAATCTTGCGCTGCGCCCGCGAGGTGTATCTGACCAAGGGGTGGGACGGATTTAGTATAGAGTCGATTGCCGATGCTGCGGAATTTTCCCGCCCCCTGGTGTACAAGCACATCGCGTGCAAAGAAGAGGTCCTTATGGCCCTGGCCCTAGAGAGCAAGC
>JAJDAB010000474.1 GCA_029262095.1 Candidatus Hydrogenedentota bacterium | reverse complement strand
CTTGGGTTCAAACGAAAGATTTGCATTTCTCCCCGTCACCCGGTACACTTTGTGAAATTGTAGTTCTGCTAGTAGGTACTTTCTGACCTTCCGTTAGTCATCGCCTACGCGATGCTCGACCCGTAATTTGGGCTCCCACCTCGTGTTGTGTTTCCCACGTCCCGGCGATGAGCATGCAGAAAATAGCTCGCGGCCGGTAATTGGCCGGCGCCGTGAACGAAAGGGAATATCTGTGTCTTTTGAAAACCTCAATATCGATCCGCGTTGTCTGCGAACCTTAAAGGCGCAAGGCATCACGGATCCCTCACCAGTCCAAGCGCAAGCCATTCCGGTTGCACTTGAAGGCCACGACTTGGTCGCGATTGCGCAAACCGGTACGGGCAAAACGCTCGGATTCGGCTTGCCATCGCTGACGCGTCTCGTCGAAGCAAAACGCGGCAAGAACCGCATGTTGGTTTTAGCGCCGACGCGCGAGCTCGCGGTTCAAGTACATGCCGTGCTTAATGAAATGGGCCGGACCATGAAGATGACCACTGCTTGCGTTTATGGCGGCGTCGGCATGGAACCGCAGACCAAGGCGCTCCGCCGTGGGGTCGACATTGTCGTCGCCACGCCAGGCCGTTTGCTTGATCACATCGAACGTGGCAATGCCCGGTTCAACGACCTGTCGATCCTCGTACTCGACGAAGCCGACCGCATGTTGGACATGGGTTTCTTGCCCGACATCAAACGTATCGTCAGCAAATTGCCCAAAGAGCGGCAAACGCTGATGTTCTCGGCGACGTTCCCGAAAGAAATCGAGCGCATGGCCTCGACGCTTCAGCATAATCCAGTGCGTGTCGAAGTTGGCGCGATTGCCAAACCGGCGGACGCGGTATCGCAAGCCGTATACACCGTGCAACAAGACGCTAAGATGCGTTTGTTGACGAAGCTGCTCCGCAATCCGGAAGTCGAGTCTGCGCTGGTATTCCTGCGCACGAAGCATCGAACCGATCGCGTCGCAAAAACATTGCATCGTGATGGATTCAAGGTGCAGGCCATTCATGGCGGTCGTTCGCAAGGTCAAAGGCAACAAGCGATCGACGGATTCCGTAAAGGCCGGTTCCGCGTATTGGTCGCGACCGATGTTGCCGCGCGCGGCATCGACGTCGACGGCATCACGCACGTCGTCAATTTCGACATTCCGAATTCGTCCGACGATTACATTCATCGTATCGGCCGTACGGCACGTGCGAGCGCCACAGGTGACGCGATTACGTTCGTTTCGCCGCAGGATTCGGTCGCGCTGGGTTCCATCGAAAAGGCGCTCGGCCGTAATCTGCCCCAGGAAGAATGGGAAGGCGCCGTGCCGGTGTTGTCCTTGTACAAGCCCCAAGGTAGCGGCGGACGCGGCCGTGGCGGCAGCCGACGACGCTCCGGACGCCGACTTTCCCGTCGACGCTAACCCGTTACCATTTGTCGGCGCGCACGAAGATCCGCAAGTGAATGCAAACGTGTAATTGGTTCTTTTGCTCTAGACGCCCTAAACCGGCGTTTAGGGCTTTTTCGTTGTCGCGGCTCATCGCTCAGGCGCATCCGACACCACGCGCAGGAAGACTTTGGCGCCTCTTTAGGAATTTGATGCTCGTCTACAATCAAGCGACGAGGGAAACAAGGCTGGGATCGCGACGGTTACTGTTTGGTGCGTAACGGTTGCCGATCACCGCGGCGCAGAATGATCACGGACACTTCGTTCGACAACGTAACCGTTTGTTGCTGAGGATTGAACTCGGAAACTTTCCAACCGCCGTACAATTCTTCACCGAGTCCCAATCGAATGCTCTCGATTTCGCCGGTGACGGATTGCACGTCGATCGAAAACACCGGGTCACGTCCAGGCGCCGTAATCACGCCTCGCAATTCGACTTCCGCAGAGGAAGGCCGAAAAACCTCCTCCTCTGCGGGAAGGGGATCTTCCATGGGTTCTTCCGCCGGTGTCGCGTCTGGCCCCGATTCGATTGTTTCGACCGGCTCAGTTTCCGGGGCATCAGGAGTGGGGCCGGCGTCGACCATGATCGGCAAATCGATAGAACCTTCGCCATAGATGGGTAGCAGTGATGCGCGATATTCACCCGGCGGGACTTGGTAGGTGAACGTTGTCACTTGGTCGGGTGCGATTCGTACATTTGGAAAACGGTCTACATCAACAGGAATAGGAACGCCGCCGATCTCGATTGACTGTGGCCAACCCAAATCTCGCCAGGAATTTGTCCCAACTTTTTCGTCGAATATGAGGCGATATCCGTTTCGGAGCGTCGTGCCCGATCGTACGTGTATGGCGCGACCGCCTTGGTTGATCACCGTCACTTCAGCAGAGTAATGATCCGGCGTCTCGAGGGTTGGCGATTCAATGCGCACCTGAGCAAAGGTTGGTACCGGCACGCGTACGCCAAACATATCCGTGGCCACGAGGACGATGAGAATCACTGCGATGGCGGCAAGACCTGGAATCCAAAGTCGTAACCGAGGTATGCGCGCTAACGACACGGCGGCGGCCGCCGCCAAGAGCGCGATTCCGATCCCAAAAACGATAGGCGCGGGTTGCGTATACCAAGCACCCGCTCTGCGAATGGCCTCGGCCAATGCCGTGTCTCGAAATGCAGACTCGTGAAAGAAATAGTGAAAAACGAACAACGTGACCAGCGCGGTGCCGGCCATCAATGCACCCCGAATCGACGCGGCGGAAACCATCACGACGGCTGCAGTCATCGCCGCGGCGAGGACCGGCACGACGATGAGCCAAATGCCGCTCGAGGATCCGCTATACGTTTGCCATGCGAGCGCGGGCGAAACATCGCCGGCGAATGGCAAGAAGAGCGCGGCCAGCATCGTAATCACGGAAGCCCACGCCAAGACTTGTTCAAGCGTTGTGCCGGACGAGTCATCCAGGCGTGTCAGCCGTTGCATGAACGTACCGCGTGCTGCGGGGACATCATGTTCGCTATTTGCGGCAAGGGCGCGTTTAATGAGATCGCGTCCCTTAACGAGATCAGTCTTGCCGCGCAACAATTCGCGTTCGAGTTCAGTAAAGCGCTGTGTTGGCAACGACCCCGCTTGATGCCGTCCCCGCGCGTGATCGAGTTGTGCGGCGACCGCTTCTAGATCGCTCGCATAGTCGTGCAATCGTTGATCGAGTCGTGTTCTAAAATAGAGTATCAGCGCAAGAGCCCGGTCGCGGTTCGCTTGGGCTAGGGCTTCATCATCGTGATCGCGATGCGCGTCGGACGAACGTTGCACCCGTTTTTGCGCGTGACTCTCAAGCAGCTCTTCCGACAAACTGCGCGTGCGCAATGCCTCACGCAGCCCGTCTAGCAGGCCTTCGAGTCCCGTTGCCTTTTCTTCTTCATCGCCGCGAAACGTAACCCGAAATTCACGCGGCGGCGTTTGGGCGATGTCGACGTGGCGCAAACCACCAGCCATATACGGATCATTCACGGCAATCCAACCGCGCAAGTTTTGTTGTCGCCGTTCGAGACTGTCGCGCCGCCGGCGCATTCGATCGATTTCGCCTTGGTATTGAGGAAAATCCAGTTCACCGACGCGAACCGACAGATTTGATTCCGCGA
>JAJDAB010000473.1 GCA_029262095.1 Candidatus Hydrogenedentota bacterium | reverse complement strand
CGTTCAACGAGGCGCCGCGCGAGCAAACAATTTCGGCCGTACGACGCTTCTTCCGGTTCGACGCCGTACATATCGAGCGTCGCTTGCGATTCGGATTTGATGTCCATAAGTTCGGGCGCGCTAGTCTGCATCCGATAAGCCATCTCGTAGGACGCGATGCGCGCAGCGATCTCCGGGTCGCCCGTGGCTTCAAGATGCTCAGCGTTCATCGCGTTCACCGCATCAACGACTTGGCGTTGCTCAGTGTCGGAGACGCCTTCCGGAGTGCTCAGATTCAGAATTGGATCGCCTTGGCTCCGAAATGGCACGCCTTGGTGCGCGGCAGGAAGAAAACCACTCGCCCAATTGACCGCGCCGCCGCGTGGTCCGCGCGGACCGGATTGCAGTACAACGAAACCCGGTAGATCATCAGCGTCGCTGCCGAGTCCGTAGCTGATCCATGATCCCATGCTCGGCCGCCCGAACTGAGAGGACCCCGTATTCATGGCCAATTTTGCAGGCGCGTGGTTGGGTACATCGGTCGCGATCGTTTTCACGAACGCGATATCGTCGACGACTTGCGCCGTATGCGGAAATAATTCGGAAACCCACGCGCCCGATTGACCGTGCTGCTTAAACTCGCGCACGGTGCCCAGTAGATTTGGTTTTTCCTTGAAGAACGTTTCGATACACGCGAAGCGACGGCCTTCCATACAGGAATCAGGCACGGGCTGGCCGCTGTGCTTTTGCAGGGCCGGTTTATAGTCGAATAGTTCGAGTTGGCTGGGACCGCCAGCCATAAAGAGGAAGATGACATTCTTGGCGCGCGGTGCGAAGTGCTGCACATAGGGCGTCATCGCGGGCATCGCGGATGCGCCCTCCCCCATCATTTGCGAGAGCGCGAGCGCGCCAAGCCCGACGCCGCACTGAGAAAAGAAGTGCCGCCGGGTGACGTGTTGAAGTAATTTCTGTTCGATTTCGTTGTTCATTGCTGGGTCACTCGCGCGTAATGAATTCGTCTAAGTTTAGCATGGTCCGCGCGACTTGCACCCATCTATCCGATGACTCGGAATCGCCGGGCGGCAGAAGGCTTAGGAGTATTTGACGTTCTTGCTCGCTGGGATCGCGGCCGACGCACCAATTAAATGCGAGGCGAATCCGATCGCGATCCGATTTGGCTTCGGTCTTGGCGATTCGTTCGGCAAGTGCGCCTGCCATGTCGAAGAACGCCGCGTCGTTTAGTAACGTCAATGCCTGCAGCGGTGTAGTCGAACGATTGCGGCGCGTGCACGCCGTTGTCGCGTCGGGCGCATCAAAAACCATGAGCGCGGGATACGGTGTAGCGCGCCAGAAATAGGTGTACATGCCGCGACGGTATTGGTTACCACCGCCGCTCACATCCCAAGCGCGTGATTGTTGACCCAATTTCATCACGCCATCGGGCTGCGGGGGAAATACGCCCGGCCCGCCGACGGTCGTATCCAGTAAGTGTGAAACGGCGAGACCCGTGTCGCGAATGATCTCTGCGTCCAACCGCACTCGTGATTGTTTGGCGAGTAGGCGATTGTCCGCGTCTTTCGATGCGAGATCCTCGCGAACCAAGGATGATTGCCGATAGGTTGCGGACGTCACCATCGCGCGCACTACGGCTTTCATGTCCCAACCGCTCTCCACAAATTCGACGGCCAACCAATCCAAAAGCTCCGGATGCGAAGGACGGGCACCTTGGGTGCCGAAATCGTTCTCCGTTTCGACAATGCCGCGGCCGAATAAGTGTTGCCACATGCGATTGACTGTTACGCGTGCCGTGAGCGGATTATCGGAATCGACGATCCACCGCGCGAGATCGAGCCGGTTTGGATTTTCGGTAGGTTCGAGGGGATGCAAAGAAGCCGGCACGCCGGGTTTTACGACGTGCGCCGGGCTCGTATAGTCACCCATGTTCAGAAAGCGCGTTTCTCGGGCCTCCTTGCGGGCGCGCAGCACCATCGTCCTGTCTAGACTGGGCCGTGACGCGCGAATACGATTGATCGTGCTGCGTTGGTCTTGGGCGTGTTCGTCGTTTTTTTCGGCGTAAGCATTTAGCGCTTTAATCTCGTCTTTGCCGCGCGAGTCGTTGGTCTTTGCGAGTATCGCTTGAATATTTTCAGGCCAATCGGTGGTTGGCGCAGACTCGGATTCCCACTCCGCAATGGTTTTTGCGACGTGTTTCTTTAGTTCTCTTTCTATGGCGTTCGCTTCGCGGTCGAGTTTCTTGCGCTCTTCTACCACGGCCTCAGCCGAAACCACTTCATCGCGTTCGTCGTCGTTATTGTAGAACGCGAACAATCCGTAAAATTCGTCTTGCGAAATCGGGTCGTACTTGTGGGTATGGCATTGGGCACAACCAACGGTCAACCCAAAGAAGACCGAACCCGTCGTATTCACACGATCGAGCACCGCTTTCATCCGAAATTCTTCTTTGTCGACTCCGCCTTCCTCATTAATCATCGTGTTCCGATGAAATCCAGTTGCTATGCGTTGGTCGATCGAGGAATCCGGGAGAAGATCGCCAGCGATTTGTTCTAGGACGAAATCATCGAACGACTTGTTCGCGTTGAACGCGTCGATCACCCAATCCCGGTACGGCCAAATGGACCGGGGCGAATCGATGCTGTAGCCATTCGAGTCCGCATAACGGGCCGCATCAAGCCAATGCCTCCCCCACCGTTCACCAAAATGCGGTGAATCGAGCAGATTGTCGACGACCCGTTCGTACGCGCCCGCACTGTTGTCCAGTACAAACCGTTCAACTTGCTCAACGGTTGGCGGCAAGCCGATAAGGTCGAGATAAGCCCGTCGTATTAGGGTGCGCTTGTCTGCTTGGGGCGAGGGCGCAATTTTGTCCATTTCGAGGCGCGCGACGATGAACTGGTCAACTTCGTTACGCGGCCAACTGTAATTTTCCAGCTCAGGTGTCGCCGAACGTTGCGGTTTGACCAGCGACCAATGCCGCTCATACTCGGCACCTTCCGCTACCCATTGCGTGAGCGTGGCGATCTGTTCGGGGGTAAGCGCATCGCTGTGATCCGAAGGCGGCATACGTTTATTGGCATCGACCGACGTGATGCGCAGGACGAATTCACTACCCGCCACGTCATCGAGATCGATGGCCGGCCCGCCCTTGCGCTCTTCATTGAACAACGAAGCCCGCTCATCGAATCGGAGCTCGGCTTTACGTTCCGCTGCATCCGGTCCGTGACAGGTGTAGCAGTTCTCGGAGAGAATCGGCCGTACATCCCAATTGAAGGATACGGAACCGCCGTCGGCACTCGCGATACCCACGAGGCAACCGGCGAGAAGCGAAAGCGATATGCGCGAGCGAACGTCAGCCATACGTCATGATACTACGCGGGCGAATGGCGAGCGCTATTCCTTCTCGCCTTTGTCGACGTAGAATTTGTGTTTCGTCGTATGGCGATAGGTTTCGCCCGGCTCCAGGATGCAGGATGGAAAATTCGGTTGGTTCGGCGAATCTGGGAAGTGCTGCGTTTCAAGGCAAAATGCACCGTTTTTCTGGTATACGACGCCGTTCTTACCTGCAAAAGAACCGTCGAGAAAATTTCCGGTGTAGAACTGCACACCCGGTTCGGTCGTATAGACTTCCATCACCCGACCGCTCTTGGGATCGTATGCTCGCGCTGCCAGGGCCAGCGATCCATCTTTACTGTCGAGCACAAAATTCATATCGTAGCCGCCGGGATCACCGGGTATCTCGTTAATGCGTGAACCGATCGAGGTAGGCTTGGTGAAGTCGTAGGGCGTACCCGCGACCGGGGCGATTTCACCAGTCGGGATGAACGTGTCGTCGGTCGGGGTGTATTTCGAGGCGTTAAGCATCAATTCGTGACCCAGGATATCGCCCGAGTCATGCCCGCCCAAGTTCCAATAACTGTGTTGAGTCAGATTGATGGGTGTCGCTTTGTCCGTGGTCGCTGTGTAGTCGAAGATCAATTCATCTTCATTGTTAAGGGTATAGGTGATCGAACACGTTAACTCACCGGGATAGCCTTCTTCTCCATCCGGACTCACTCGTGAAAACATCACCGAAACGGAATCGCTGTCTTTCGATTCTTCGGCGTCCCAAATCACTTTGTCGAAACCCTTGTCGCCACCGTGGAGATGATTGGGGTCGTTGTTTACAGCTAGGGTGTACTCTTCTCTGTCAATAGTGAACTTTCCCAACGCGATCCGGTTTCCGTAACGCCCAACGACCGCGCCAAAATATGGGCTCTCCTTGGCAAAGCTCTCGTAGTTTGCGCAGGCGAGGTTGATGTCCGCCAGTTTCCCATCGCGATCCGGCGTCATAAAGTTCAGGAGTATCGCGCCGTAGTCCATCACAGTTGCCGTGATGCCATTGGAATTGGTGAGCGTATACGCGGTGATGTATTCACCTTCGCCCAGCTTTTCGTAGAACTTTTGTGTTATTGACGGTTCCTGTTGCGCCGTTGCCATCGTTCCCAATCCCGCGCCAAGCGCAATGAACATCCGCACCGCTCTGTTGGTTGTCCGCATACTGCCAATCTCCCAATCCCTGAGCCCCACACCCAAGCGACGGAGAGAGTATCGTTTGACGCCGGGGCCTCGCAACCCAACCGACCTGGCGACTTTCCGGGCGGGGGGGCAATCGGCTATCATTCGGATTGGGC
>JAJDAB010000472.1 GCA_029262095.1 Candidatus Hydrogenedentota bacterium | reverse complement strand
CCGCTACTTCAGCCTCGACTGGCTTTGTTAACACACGCTGCGTCATAACCGTCGCGGCGAGGCCCGCACCTAACACGCCGATGCTGCCCCACGTGATGAGCTGGCGCGATTGTGCGAAGGCCAGGAATTCTATGTCGGCGGTTGGCATTTCTTTCAGCTCGGGTTTATCACGTTGCCAACGCACCATGTTCTTGAATGAGATCAAAAATGTGCAGATTCCGGCCAGCAATAAGAAACCGCCGATGCGAAGATGAGTCTGGCTCGTGAAAAACGCTTTGCGTGTCAACAAGTCTAGGGTCTGAATGCGTTCCGCGAGCACTTGATCCTGTTCCGGAAGCGCGGCGTAATCCTGTCGCATCTGCGTCACCAATTCATGATCGACCGGGTCCGCAGCACGAATTTGCAGGTAATTCACGATTAACAGGACAAAAACAATAAATGAAAACAGACCGAGTACCGCGGTTGTGGCAAGCCAAAACCGGTACAAGAAATCGTTGGTATCAAACTCTCTTTTTTCTAACACGGACTACGCAATCGTGGGTTCGGCTTCGACCGGGCAATAGGGGTAGCACCGGCCACAACTGAAGCAGGTTTCTTTATGCGGCGTATAGACATCGAGCTTCGGAACTTTCGAAAGGCCAATGAGCTTTAATGCAACGATTAGCCCCAAGAAACCGCCGAGCCAAGCGCCGCCCGTCTTGAAATTCTCGCGAATCGCCATCGCTTCAGAGTGCAATTGCTCCGTGGTTCGATCCAAGCCGCGAGCGGTCTCCGTCTCCAGCGATGAATTTACTTCTAGCAAGCCAACGTCTTCCGCGGCAATCTGTTCACTCAACGTTACGGTTGGATGCATCCGCGATAGCGGCTCATACATCATATAACCGACGATGGCCCCGATCGCGATGATGACCGGCGATGCGAACACGAATCCACGTAAACGCTTCTTGCCAACTTCGGGGTCTTCTTTCAAATGCTGTGGCGTCGGCATGTCGATCGCGTTGTACGGGCACGAGTCCTCGCACAGGCGGCATGACACACACGGCGACGGCGGAATATCCAAATGGTATTTCGAGAATCGTGACATCCAGCCGAGCAATACGCCATACGGGCACATGAACCGGCAATACGGCCGCGCAACAAATACGCCGAGCAGTAAGATCACACCGCCAGCGAGCAACATGCCGTAGCTGTGGCCCATTCGCCAAATGCCCACAAACGGGTCATACCGGCAGACCAAGAATCCCGCGCCCGTCGCAACGCCCAACGCCGCGAGGCCGAGGTATATGTACTTGCCCATGCTGAGAACGCGTTCAAGAGCGGGGGAGATGCGAATGGGCGCAATAGCCACCAACTCTTGCATCGCGCCGAGCGGACAAACGGACGCACAAAATACGCGCCCGTAGAACAACGAGAACAACAACGGCATCACAAAAAACGAAAGTACGACTACCGACACACCGACGTCCGGCAAAAATAAGCCCGCCATCACGTTCTGCGTCGACCCGACAGGGCAAATACAACCGGTACGGTAAAAACCAAACCACGCCACCGAAAAAATACTCATCAAAAACAAACCACGGCGCGAACGTGCCTGAAACACCATCCACGTCGTAATCGACAATGCGACAAATAGGATCACCGCATCCCACATGCCGTTACTCGTCGGGGGAGGCGGCATGTATAGATCCGGCAAGGTGTACGCCGAATAAAAGTCCGGTGGCGGAAAACGCATCTCCGCCGCACCACTCATCGCGGCCGGCACCAGAAGCGTTCCGAGTGCGGTTATTACACGATTAGCGTTCATTGCTGGATAAAGAAGTCCTTAGGCAGCGCCGGTTCCGGTTCCGGTGTCGATCGTGTCGATTCCAGGTCGCCGGTCAAATACATATACGGGTCCGATATTGGCCGCTTTTCAAACGCATCCGAAGGACACGCCTTCGCGATCGAACATTCATTGCAGTTGATGCAAATATCCTGGCGAATTTGCAGGTAGAACGACGCGTTACCGAACACCAAACAAGCGTTCACGCATTTCGCGCAACCGATACAACTCTCTTCATCGATAATGTATTCATAATACTTGTCTTCAATAAACGTGCGCTTGATCGCTGCAGTCGGACACAGCTGATTCTCCGCGCCCGTATCAATCGCACGGCTGCCCGGTTGCAGATACCCGAAACACATGTCGCAGTACCCGCAAATATTAAATTGATTCAAGCACTTGACCGCCGACGGATTCAACACGCAATGCGTCGTGCAACGCCCGCATTGGGTGCATTTGTTCGGATCGAGTTGCCACACTTCTTCGTCGATCTTGTCGCCCGAGACCGCATACGCCGCGCCGGCAAATCCCAACGCCGCCGTCGCGCGCATAAAGTCACGCCGATCGACTTTAGCCCAATCGCTCATCAGAGGTCTCCTTTTTCTCAGGCAAACCACATCCGTCAAACGCCCAACACGAATCGCAATAATTGTGATTAAAGCACTCGCTCACTTCCCGTGTGCCATGGATCGCGGCTAACGTTACACCCGCCAATCCCGCCATCAATCCACCGCGGGTTAGCGACTGCAAGAATTCCTGCCGGTCAAGTCGTTGTAGCGACATCTGCACTCTCCTTCATTCCAAACACACGAATCGTATCCGTACGCGGATCCAGCACCAGAATACGATCTTCCGCATCTACCGCAATGTCGCGCACCGACTGTTCTTTCGGAAACGTCTTGTGCCCCATGACGAGTTCCTGGAAATCGCCCGCCGTTACTTCATACTTCTTCAACCGGACCAATCCCTTTTCACTCGTGACTAGATTGCCACTCTTATCAAACGTGATCTGCGTAGGATTACAACACCCCGAAAAGCCGTGTAATTCCAACGTCGGATGATACCAACTCGTCACGATATCGCCGTTCGGCCGATATCGTTCAAGCCCAAGTTTGCCTGGGTTCACAATCCAAAGATGCCCTTCGTCATTCACCGCCAAATCCAAATAAGGACTAGGCACTTCGATTCCCGGAACGTCTAAGTCGTCGTTCCGCCGGCCGATTTCTACTTTTCGTTCACCGTCCCAGTTGTACCGGTACACGACGTGTTTTCCAGCATCCGCAATGAATACGTTTTTGTCCGTCGCCGCGATCGAGGTCAAGTAACTCCGGTCGGCGAAATCCGTCCAACGGCTACCTGCCGAACCGTCCGCGTTCAGCACCTGCACTTCGTTCGGCATTCCAACGAACATGGTCCCGTCCGGCGCAATCGCCAAACAATTCGGCTCACCTTCGAACGCATATCGCTCAATTTCATTGTGATGAGCGTCTAATACGGCGATAGCGTTCGTGCCGGCAACAAGCAACCGGTCGCCCTGAACCGCCATACCGCGCGGCGAATCCAAGTCCAACGGAATTTCGTCCAATTCTTCCCAACGCGTTTCGATGTCATCGATTTCCGTGTACTGCGTTATATCGTACTGCAAGTTCGCACCCGGTTCCCGATACGAACTCGTGCCCAAGAAAAAGAAATACGCACCGGCAATCGCGGCAATCGCTATTCCTGCTAGCCAGGGGTGCTTCGTTTCGCGGACTGATTCTTTCATCGTCAAACCTAACTCGCGCCCAATTCCACACACGCCAAAAAGTTCATGTCACGCAAAAGAAGCCGCGAACCCGAAAGCGCTAACGGCCCCCAAGCATCATGACCCAACACCATTTCACCGTCCTCGTCCAAATGGGAAATGGTCGGGCCTTGACCAAGCTGCTTATACTTCTTCTGCGTCGCATCCAACATGGTCAACGTCGCATCGTCATCCAATATGAAAAACTTGTTGTCCGCCAACAGGTACGGTCCCAACCCGAACCGATTGTCCCGGCCGCTACTCCACACCACCGTGCCGTCCGGTTTGGAAGCCACGAACTGCTGACTCAATTCGCCTGCTTTTTTCGGCAAAATTCCGTAGATCAAACCATCGTGAAATATCGGCGTCTGCTGCTCACAAGACAGCACTTCCTTCGGTCCCTTGTCGTACACCGTTTCGACCGAAAAATCTCCGCCGTTCTCCGAGATTCGCAACAACATACTACCCATGTCATAACCCGACGTCGCGAATACATCCGTATCCGAAACCCGAACGACCGATGGCGACACGACCTTGCCTACTCGCGGCACTTCCCACAACAATTCGCCTGCTCGATCCGGCTCCGCCGAAACGCCGATAATGCCACCCTCAGCGCCATATACATACATCTTGTGGCCCGCAAGCGTCATCGGAACAATCGACGAATGCGACATATGCCAACCCTTTGGATTCGGCGTGGTCCATGCCACTTCGCCGTCCTCACAGTTCACCGACATCATCATCACGTCTTTACCACCCGGCGCGATGATTGCGTGATCGTCGACAATGATGGGGCACTGCCCCGCATACCACGCCGGCTCTTTGGTCTCGTAAGCCGCTTGCAGATCGATTCCCCAG
>JAJDAB010000471.1 GCA_029262095.1 Candidatus Hydrogenedentota bacterium | reverse complement strand
CTCGGACCGAGGTAGCTGCCCGATTGACTGTCTTTGGGATTCGTTGTTCGAGGGTTGTCCTGAATTTGATACCAAGCAAAGAGGGCCGCGCCCAATGCGCCGCCCGCATCACCGGCGGCGGGCTGTATCCACAGGTTCTTGAAGGGGCCGTCGCGCAATATTTTGCCGTTCGCAACGCAATTCAGGGCAACACCGCCTGCTAAACACAGGTTTTCTTGACCGGTTTCTTTGTGTACGTGGTTGGCAATACGCATGACCGCTTCTTCGATGACCACTTGAACACTCGTCGCGAAATCCATTTCCCGTTGGGTGATCGTTGATTCTGGTTTGCGCGGTTCAGCGCCGAAAAGGTCATGGAATTTCTTACTCGTCATGGTAAGGCCGGAACAATAGTTGAAATAACTTTGGTCCAACCAAAACGATCCATCTTCCTTTATGTCTATTAGGTGTTCTCTTATAAGATCGGCGTATTTGGGTTCGCCGTATGGCGCCAAGCCCATCACTTTGTACTCGCCTGAATTGACTTTGAATCCGGTGTAATACGTTATCGCACTGTAGAGCAAACCGAGCGAGTGGGGGAAATGAATTTCCTTAAGTAGATCAATGTGGTTTCCTTTGCCCACGCCCCAACTCGTGGTGGTCCATTCGCCCACGCCGTCCAAAGTGATGATTGCAGCTTCCTCAAAGGGCGATGGGAAGAATGCGCTGGCCGCATGCGATTCATGATGATCGGTGAACAAGATTGGGCCCGTGTACTGATTGCCTAGGCCCTTATCGATCTCACGCGGCAAGAAGAGTTTTTCCCGAACCCATAGAGGCAACGCCATCATGAACGATTGGAAACCTCGTGGAGCATAGGCCAGGTAGGTCTCCAAAATACGCTCGAATTTCAGAAGCGGTTTGTCGTAGAAAACAACAGCGTCCAGGTCTTTGGGGCTGATTTTTGCTTCTTTCAGGCAGTAGTCGACGGCGTTGGTCGGAAACGCGAAATCATGCTTAATTCGCGTGAAGCGTTCTTCCTGGGCGGCGGCGACGATAGCGCCATCGTGGACGAGGGCCACCGCGCTATCGTGATAAAAAGCCGAAATGCCGAGTATGTGGCTGATTGCTCGTTCTCCGGCGTGTCGTGGGACGTGCATTGCGCAATGTGGCGATTATGAGGCCAACGCCACTGTCGCCACTCGTAATAAGTAGATTATCGTGATGCCGCCAATGCCATTATCTCCGCCTTTGACAACGCGCGGTCGTACACTCGGAAGTCATCCAACGCTCCCTTGGCTCCGGTTGTATCGGAACCGAGTCGAAGATCTGAACCTTCTCCCATGTTCTCGCGAACAGCCTCATCAGTGTGGCTTCCTAGGGGTAAACCGTCGCGCCATACCAGTAACGTATTTCTTTCACGCTGGAAAACATAGTGATGCCATTCGCCCGCGTTATCGGCATGACTGGTTGAAGGACGGAAGATCGGTGCACCAATATTGGGAACATAGAATTGCAAATAGATCCGCGGAAGACCATCAGCAAGGCCGCGTTGATACAGAATAATTCCGCCAGTATCACGACCGTAATTTCCAATGATGTTGCGATAACCGTCTGGAAACGGGTCTGCGTCGCTGCGCCACCACAAGGCTACTGTGAAGTCGGAGTTCGCAACGAATACATGGTCGATCTGCGATTTGGGTACTATGACTTGGTCATCGACACCATCGAACGCGAGAGCGGTGTCCACGACTCCCGGCACTGAATGATTGGCTGTATGGGAGTTGCCCGTTGCATCAAGCATGGCTTGATTGTTTTGGGACTTTGAAGCATCCTGAACAACCGGATTCGCCGCATTGTCGTCGCATTTCAAATGCAGCACGAGTGCGCTCGTCGCGGGCGGACTCTTTTCGACCGGAGGTACGGGCTCCGTCGTGCTTATCGGGACTTCCGGGGCTTTGTACTGTTCTCGCGCGGTAGCAATCGCGACTACAGGGCCTTCGGGAGTACTCGTCTCGGTTCCCACTCCGGAATCCGAATCGAGACCCGTCGGGTCGTCGCATCCCGCGAACATCGTACTTGCGCCAAGCGCTATGCCAAGGAAGGAGGTCACTGTGAGCCTTCGGCTTGTAAACCCAGTGCTATTCACAATCGAATTCCTTTCGTCATACGCCTAGTGCACTCGAGTGCTGGGCGTTTGGTACATCTCTTGGCCGATTACGTCAATACCACTAAGGATTGCGATTCTACTCAGGCCACTTGAACCTTGTGGTCGCGCCGGTTAAGCCGCAAGTTCTGCATTCTCGCGAATGACGTTGTGGGCTGTCAAGAATAGAATTCGCGAGGCTTTTGCGATGGAGAACGATAGCGCCATTGCGAGCCTTGTTCCGGGCGGATGAACGCGCGGTACGGCCGGACTCGGAATGATACTCCGTCTAGGCGCCTAGCTCCTTAAGAACTACGCTATCCAACACCATTGCAGTGCCCGCGTTATCCATGGTGAAGACCGGCGCACGCATATTGACCGAACGACCGTCCGGGCCGGGGACCGTCAGGCGTACGCGATACGCGTGCGCGTCGGATTGCGCTTCGATTGGCATGGAATTGGCGAGATAGGATGACGTGGTGTCATCGTAGATCGCGACCTTTACAGGGCCGTCCGTTTTGAGGGTGAACTCCAATTCATATTCAGACCCCGCCGTGAGTTGCACATCTTGATAGAA
>JAJDAB010000470.1 GCA_029262095.1 Candidatus Hydrogenedentota bacterium | reverse complement strand
TCAAATTTGTGATCGACCACTACTGCACCGGGCGTACCGACCTTCGCGTGCTCGATTGCGGCGCATGGAACGGCTGGTTTCTCAGCTACCGTTCACCGCAAATTGCAGCACGCATTGCCCTCGACTTCGATCGCCATTTCGCTCCCGATCTAATGCGAGACGGCATAAAGTTCGTCCTCGCAAATATGGAGAAGGGATGCCTTCCACTGTCCGGCGACGCAATCGATGTACTCGCCATGACCAGCACGCTAGAACACTTGGATTGTCCCGAGCACATCGCCACCGAGATGCATCGCGTCCTCAAACCCGGGGGAATCGTGTTCATTACCGTGCCTGATATCCGCAAGTACAAATTCGAATTCTGGAACGATGTCACCCACAAACGGCCATTTACTGACAAATCGCTCCGTTTCCTATTCGAGACCCACGGGTTCGAAACCCTCAATCTTTCGCCCTACAATCACAATCTGTTTATCGCTGGTCATCTGTTTCCGGAGCCGATACACCGCCGATTAATGAAATTTCGAGCCAACTCACTCCTCTATATCGGCGCCAAGAAAGCGGCATCATGAACGACCAAGCCGCGCTATTCGACCACCTCGCGGGGCAAGGCAAGCTATACGAATACGGACCCGATGCTATCGCGTCGATTGATGCCCTCGTGCAAGGCAAGCGCCGAATGCTCGATGTTGGATGCGGCGACGGTACGATCGGCGGTGGACTCAATGCGGGAACCGTTTTTGGTATCGACATTTCCAGCCGGTGTGCAAAACTTGCGCGCCGCCGTGGTGTGCGCGCGCTCGTCGCGGACGCCGCAGCAGGCCTTCCATTTCCTGACGGCCACTTCGATACGGTCTATTGCATTGACGTACTCCATCACATCGGCCCCGACTGGAAACCGATACTCGCGGAATTTCACCGCGTACTGGCCCGCGGCGGAGCCTTGGCCATCGTCGAACCGGATGCGCGCAATCCATTCGTCCGGCTCACGCAAGCCCCAAACTCTTTCTTTCGAGTCGCCCCGTACAATAATGAACCGGCAATCGATCCCGACGATTTGATTCCCCTTGTTGATGCCCTCGGATTCGACTTCAGTTGCAACCCGATCAACATCGAAGGCAGTCAAGTTGTGCGAACGGTATTTCCGCTTTGGCAACGCTTGGCCAAAGCCCCATTCACCATCGCCCTCGCGCGATGGTACCGGCGGCTCCCAAACAAATTTGTCATCGTCGCCCGCAAACCCGGCTAACCCCGTCGATGCAGTTGTCCGGCACATCAATGTTAATTACAGGCGCGTCTCAAGGAGTGGGCCGCGCACTGGCTATCCATTTCGCTGGCCTCGTCCGACGTCTAACCCTCGTCGCACGTGACCGCTCTAACCTCGAAGAGACCGCAAACTTGGCCAGAAAACGCGGTGCGGAATGTCATGTCGTACCCGCGGATCTCAGCGATTACACCTCCGTCCAAGCACTGACACATAAACTCGCGAACCCTGCAAATCGAATAGACATCTTGATCAATAACGCAGCCGACGTAACATCGAAGCCCCTGAACGCTACTACTGACATCGAGATTGAAGCCCTAATTCGCACGAACATCGGCGGCCCCCTAGCCCTCTGCCGTGAAGTCGCCGCAGGAATGACCGCCCATGGCGCCGGCTACATCGTCAACATCTCCTCGCTCGCAGGCTATAAAGCCAATCCACAACAGACCGTCTATAGCGTCACCAAGGCCGCCGTCAACGGAATGTCCGATGCGCTTGACGCCGAATACGCGGCCAACGGCGTAAGGGTTATGAACGTAGCGCTCAGCAGCGTGGGGGAGGAGGCGGGCAAAATACATCCCCACGCGTTCGCCGCACGACTACAGCGCGCCATCGAACGTGACCAGACCGAGCTCTATCTGTCATCATTAACAAAGTGGTTAATGCGCGCGTATCGCTTCTATCCGCCCTTGTCGCGGATACGGCGTTCGACCTAGCCCTTTATTCTCAATCGGAAAACCCATCAATGCCAACGCCAGAAAAACTGGGCATTCTGCTCATGAACACCGGATCCACCGCCGCACCTCACACGAAGGAGACACGCGCTTATTTACGCCAGTTTCTTTCCGACCCGCGCATGCTCGACAAGAACCCAATCCTACGATGGCTTGTGTTGAATTTGTTCATTTTGCCGACCCGCCCAAAGCAATCAGCCGAAGCTTACGCCGCCGTATGGACCGATAACGGTTCGCCACTTATCGCGATTAGCGAACGCCTAAAACGTGGTCTCGAAGATCGCATGCCCGAAATCGAAATCGAAATCGGCATGCGCTACGGCGCCCCATCCATACCCGAGGCATTTGAGCACCTCATCGCGGCCAATGTCGATCGCATCATCGCAGCGCCGCTCTATCCTCAATATTCATCCGCCGCGAATGGGTCTGCGCTCGAACTCGTCTATAAACTGGCCGCAAAACCCTGGAACGTCCCACCCATTTCAGTGCTGCCGCCCTTCTTCGATGCGACACCGTTTATCGATGCATGGGAAGCCATCACAAAGCCCCTCTACGACGATTTTAAGCCCGACCTTCTCATGATGAGCTACCACGGCCTACCGGAACGGCACGTACAAAACAGCGATCCTACTGGAAAGCACTGTCTGCACAGTCAAGACTGCTGTGAACAGATCGTCGACGCCAACCGGAATTGTTACCGCGCGCAATGCCATGCAACCAGTCGTGCCCTAGCTGTGCGGCTGGGCCTCGCGCCCGAAGATTACCTCATCACATTTCAATCCAGGCTGGGTCGAGAACCCTGGCTCACACCCGCCACCGACCTCGTCCTCCCGGACTTGCCGGGCAAAGGCGTAAAACGCCTCATGATCATGAGCCCCGCGTTCACAGCTGACTGCCTTGAAACGCTAGAAGAGCTTGGCATTCGCGCAAAAGAGGATTTCTTAAATGCAGGTGGAGAAGATTTCCAGCTCGTTCCCTGCCCCAACGACAATCCACAATGGATGGATGGCCTAGCCGGAATGCTCAAAGGATGCGCGGGCGTCTAGATCGCGTTGCTGTGCCCGGTTTCACGACCTTGCCGTGCCCGGTCTCCTGACCTTTCTGTGGCCGGTCTCCTCTAGCAATTCCGAAGGAAATGCGGAACCGCGCCACCGCTTCGACCGAAGGTCTCCAAACCCCTCAACGTTTCCACATCACAGGCTAAGCACGCAACCGCTTTCGCACAGCCATGCCAGCGACGATCGCCAACAACGCAGCCATAGCGACCGATACCCACTGTCCAATCCGGAAAGAAAGCGGTGCATACTCAAGTCTGATGCGATGTACACCCGCGCCAAGCGGAACTGCACGTAGAGCCACATTCGCCGGCATCACGTCGTACTGCCACTGCGAACTCCCCGTCAAACCGCGCGCACGCCAACCGCGATCATAACTGTCCGTCATAAGCAAAATCGCCGGACGCGTCAACTTCAGTTCTACCGTCAACCCATTCACCGATTCATCCGTCACGCCAATGGCGACCTCTTCCGCATCACCGCTCGGAATCGGAGTCGGCTGTTGTTCAAGTACAACGGTCCGCCAAGGATCGAAAGAAGCCTGTTCTATCGCCGCGAACGCGATCTCGCGATCTTCGGCGACGACGTAGTCGCGCACCAACACGAAACGGGCCATGTGATCGTCAATTGTCATAATCGGCGCCGCTTCATCCGGCGGCACGACACGTGCCACGCGTAACATGCGATGCAACGGGTGATACCCAACGAACTCAAACGGCCCATCCCAGATATCAGGTAACGAAACCCATTGGGTCCGGGCCAATAAGGACGAATAACGCTTTGACGGCAAAGCCACGTTGCCTGACGCATGTTCGACCGCACTACCCGGCACCGGATTCCGCCACGCCAAGTTGAGTGCGCGCTTGTCCTGAACGAGCAACGGTTCCTCAGAGCTGGTTTCGAATGACATGGTCGGGCGATGCAACACCGCAAACACATACAATTCCGCAATGCCTACGACTAGAACCGCAAATCGAAACCAAGGATTCACCGGCACGAGGCTCAACAGTGTGCCAGCACACAGGCAAAGGCCCGCCGCCAATAGCAGGCCACGCATCCCACCATCCAAATCGCCCCCTGCGAACCGTGTGAAAATCGCAGCAGCCCCCAACGCAACCGTGAATGCAACTGCGATACCTGCCATTCGAATCGCTGCCGACGAATTGCGAATGAGTTGATCCATTCCAACACCGGCAAGCGCGACCACGAAGAGCATCGCGGGGATGGCGAGCAGATTGGGTGCCAGGATATACCGCAGCGGCGTCACATTCCTGGCGAGATCGCTAAACATAGGAAGTCCCGGGAGACATCCGAGGACGAACAACACCCCTGAAATTGCGGCCGCCGCAAATCGGAGACGGCCCGTCCCCCAGAGCAATCCGTACACGGCGCTAATCATGGTGATAACACCCACGAACAGGCTTGTACCCCCCAACGAATTCGATCGTTCATCCGACCACGGAGCGAAAGCGGTCTTGATATCCGAAGACGCAATCGCCTTTGACGCGATATGCGACACATTGTCGCCACCGAATCGTGCGCTCTGCGTGAACGTGTCAACGCCAACCCAAAGTTGGATCGCGGTCAAAAACGGTGCAACCAAAACGATGACCACGGCACCACGAATCATAGTTCCCCGTTTTACCTCGCCGGCGAATAAGCACAATCCGTAAAGGATGCCCGCGAGGCCGGTATAGGCAACAGCCATCGGATATCCACATAAGACTTGCATCGCGACTACGACCGTGCCGCCGATCACCCCTTCAGCGAGCTTGCCCATGGACAAGCTATGGATCGCGATAAAGGCCGCCGGGCACCATGTAAACGCCTCAAGTACCGACAACTCGCCCTCCGCCGCGCGTAAGAAAAATACGCCCGACAGCATAGTCACGACCCCGCCGTAGATGCAGGCCAATGGATGAATGAAATGCCGACGTAGCCACAGAAACGTAAACAAGCCGATCAGCAAAAGGTGTAGTGCGATTCCAAAATTGACGGCTGGCGCGACCGAGAACACTCGATAGACCAGATTGAAAGGGTAATAAAGGCCGCTCTCGAATCCGCCAAGGTGCGCCAAGCCTGAAAGTACGGTCGGATTCCAGAGCGGTAATTGACCATCCGCTAGTGAGGTCGCTGTGAACGCCCGCAACGATGCAAATCGTGCATCCACACCACCACCTGGCGCCGACAATATCCGGGTCCCGCCCGGAAATAGTAAGTCGCCCATAACCGCCAATACCACGTTGATAAAACAGGTCGCGGCCAGCAGCGTGAGCCGTTGCTCCGAAAGGCCAAATAAAGATCCGCGTTCCAGATCAGTCGTGCCGGTGTGTTTCTCTGATGCCAAGAGCGTGCCCCCAAGAAAAGCGTGCTAACTAAGCCAGTATCAGTATGGCTCATTGGGAACTTTAGAATCGAGAAATAAGGAAAAGCGAAGATCAATAACTGCAAAAAAGAACCCGGAGCAGCCTGGATGACTGATCCGGGTTTCGCAATACTCGATTGAAGAATCTACCCCTGAACGTTCATTAGCGCAGAACCATGTGCGTTGAACGATTGCTTCGGTGCACCAGCCGGTTCACCGGTCTGTGCGAATAGTTCCGCCCACGTATCCCGCATGAGCGTCATCAGTTCAATCACATCACGCAGCGGTTCAGGATCCTTGCGTACATTCGCCTTGATCAACAAATGTTGAAAATACTCGTACACCCGGTCTAGGTTATCCGAAACTTCGCCTGCGTCCATGTTAAGGGCGCCACGCAATTCACTGATGATGTCCTGCGCACGAACGAGATGATTATGGACGTTTTCCAAATTCCCGGCTTCAATAGCATGCAACGCTTTGTCAGCCCGCTGTACCGCGCCATTGAACAACATCACGATGAGTTTACCCTGTGAAGCCGTCTCTACGTTTACCTGTTGATACCGCTTGTGGTTTGCTGCTGCTTCCATGACAAACGTTCTCCTAGCCGCCTAAAATAGTCCGCCGCCGATTCCCGACAGCGCTGCACCCTGTTGTTGAAATGTTGCCGTCAACAGTTCAAGTTTGCTGAACTGCCGCCGCAGCCGTAATTCAAACGACGAAATTCGCCGCTCAAGTTGTTCGATTCGGTCATTTTGACCCTTAATCTGATCGTCCAAAATCCCGTTCGACTTCACACGTTGATTGAGAAAACCCGAGGTGGACGTCGCGCCATCGATATACTCGAAGAGCTTGTCAATCACACCTGTTTCGGAATCATTGCTAAAAAGTCCCGAGATACCCTGGCGGTCATCGCGGAGCGCTTGCCGAAAAACATCTTCATCGAGTTCGATTTGGAATACCGCTGAAGAATTGAATTCCTCGCCGCTCGTAATTCCGATATCAAGGAAACTCTGAAAATCTGCGCTGACGCCGCTGACCGTATCGAATATCGATCCGCGCAGAAAATTTTCGATTAGACGAATTGAACTATCGTTTTCTGCGGCCCCATCCGGACCGATGAGACCACGAATCGCCGTAAAAGAAGCATTAAACTCCTCGACAAATTCGGCGATATCCTCAACGATTGCGTCATCGTCCGTGCTCACCGTCGCCGTACTCTCTCCGGCGCTGAGGAGCGTCAACGTCACCCCATTGATGGCATCAGAAACTTCGTTCGAATTTCGCGTCTGGACCGGCCCGCCATTGATGGTGAACTGCGAATCGTTTCCCGCGACCTGAGTCGCCGTATCGAGATTCGTGATGCTCAAAAAATTGCTCGAATCGCTGATGAATCCAATTGTCGGACTCCCCAACGTCTGCGAGACAAATCGAATGCCATCGGATGTTGGGTCATACGTCGCCGAAACACCTGCATCACTACCGTTTATGCGTGAAATGACATCAGAAAGGCTGTCTACAGTCGGATCGACTGTGATGGTCGCGCCGTTAACCCGAAAACTGCCCGCCGTAATTGCGCCACCCGCGAAATTGACCGTGTTCAACAATTCCGTCGTACTGACAGCGCCCAAATTTGAAGTGCTCGTTGCGAGCGTTGCCCCGCCCGTGCCGGTCGCGCCCTGGGTCGCCTGAGTCAATCCGAGGACGGAGAGCAAATTCGTATCATCAGACGAGGCACCAAAATTGATAATGCTCGTGTCCCCAGGCGTGTTGTTCTCAACAATGACACGGTCCGTTACTGCGTCATACGTCGCCGTAACGCCTGCACCGCTCGCGTTGATCTGCCCAAGAATTCCATTCAACGTATCCGTTGTTGCGTCTACGCTAATAACTTGTCCGTTAATCGTAAAATCACCCGCTTCGATCGTCGCGGTAATCCCACTGTTTTCTAGTGTCGCATTCGGATCGATTGCTGCCCCAACAGAGGCGCTACTCGTAGCCGTCGTGGCCGATGCCAACTGGAGAACGTCTAGTGCAAACGCGCCAACCAACGGATTCTCACCCGATACCGTCGCGGTAAGCACCGTATCTTCACTGGACGTCACGCCAAATTGATTGAATTTGTCCGTGAACCGGAAATCCTGCGCCGCGTTCCGGAGCCCCAACAATTGAGTGCGTAGGTCACCAATCGCCGACTTCAACCCTTCGAGTTGAAGAATACGATCTTGAGCCCGGATCACCGGCTGTTGCTCGATCTGAACCAACGAGGCAATCAGGGCATTGGAATCCAATCCCGAGATTAGGCCACCAAAATTAATACTACCGCTCATTTTGCACCTTAACCTTACCAGCTCGCTCTGAACATCGCATTTCGCAACCCATTGCAAATAGTAGTGTTAACACCATATTTGACCCCGACCTCAGAGATAAAGCTTCTAGTCCGTCAATAGTTATCGGCAAATCCTCCAATTAACTTTAGCGATAACTGCGCCTGTCCACAGAAAGGACGTGAAGTGCGGCATTACGAAAAAAAGCCCCCAAAAGCATCAATGCCTTTGGGGGCTAATTAAGATATCTGGACGGAATTAGTTGCTGATGAGGCTCGAAAGTTGAAGGATCGGCATGAACAATGCGATGACGATACCACCAACGACGATACCCATCAGGCCAATCAAGAGCGGTTCAATGAGGCTCGTCAACGAATCAACGGCGGCACGAACTTCAGAATCGTAGAAGTCTGATATCTTCGCCAACATCGTCTCTAATGCGCCGGTTTTTTCACCCACCGCGATCATCCGCGTTACCATCGCTGGGAATTCTTCAGTGCGCATGAGCGGGTCCGCAAGCGTCTCACCATTTCGAACGCTATCGGCCGCGCCACGAACCGCACGCGCGAACACTTCATTGCCCGCCGTGCGTTCCACGATTTCCAACGCCGCCAAAATCGACACACCGCTTCGGGTCAACGTGCTAAGCGTGCGCGAGAAACGGCTGATAGCCACTTTCCGGAAGATGCCGCCGAACTTGGGCAAGCGCAATAGTAACTTATCCAAATTGTATCGGCCCGATTCCGTCTCCCGGTACATACGCATGGCGATGACCAACCCAACACCCATCGCGACGACGATGAGCGCTTGCCAACTCGTCATCACATCGCTGATAAAAATCAATAGACGGGTCGGCGCTGGCAATGGCGTCTCGCCATTGCTCAAGTTGCTGAATATTTCTTCGAATTGCGGAACAACCCAAATAATCAATCCGGCCGCAATCAACAGAATCATCGAAAAGGCCGCAACGGGATACGTCATCGCCGCTTTCACACGGCGTTTGAGTTCTTCCATCGCTTCCAAGTAGTCGGCGAGTTGCAGGAGTACTTCGTCCAAATTACCACTCGCCTCACCCGCGCGAATCATGCTCACGAATAAATCGGAGAATACCCTCGGGTGTTTCTTCAACGCGTCGGAAAACGATTCACCGCCTTCAACGTCGCGTCCAATTTCGTGCATCACTGCAGCGAACCGGGGATCTTCTGTCTGTTCCGACAGAATGTCCAGGCCCTGCAGCAACGGCAGTCCAGCGTTCACGATGGTCGAGAGCTGTCGCGTGAAGATCAGGATCTCGACAGTCTTGACCTTCGGGCCTTTCCGTGCAGCGACCCCTTTTTTGGCGCCTTTTTCCTGGATGGTGTCCGGGACCAAGCCCCGGGTCTGAAGCGCCTTCACCAAGGCCTGGCGATTCGCGGCGGTCAGATTTCCCCGTTCTTTGCGGCCGTCACGCGTGCGCGCGACGTAAGTATATGTTGGCATGCGGTGTTCCCCCCTAGCGCTTTCTGCGCCAAGTATACCATATCTTGTGGCGCAATCCTACCCCCACACAAGACCCAGAGCCGCGATCTCCGATCTTGTGGTAATGCGTCCTTCAAGTATACCGGGAATTCGCCATTTGACAAGTAAATACGGGGTGTTTTTCCAGGGCGCACGGACTAAAGGCTCCCGAAAAAGGCCCCTTGCTTACACATGGATAACGCATACGCCGGGAAATCCGGGGAAAAAGCAGAAGCTTGTTTTTGCGGGACGTAAAATTTATGCCATCGCCATGAGCGGGAGCCCAACGCGAAATTGAGGTGAAGAGAATGGGTACGCGGATGACACGGATTCAACGGATGCACGTCGATATTGTCTGCCAATCATTTTCGGATCAGCGTTGATTCGCCAAATCCGTGCATCCGCGTACCGATATAGAAGCACCATCCTGATTATCCTGTAATCCTGTCAAAAGTTCGGCAATTTTAATGCATTGCCCTGGAGTGTTCATCTACTCAGTCGTGAAGTCCCCGCGCCCGAAGTTCCCGCATAAGCACGTCGATTTGGTCCGACTGGATGTAATCCGCCCCAGTATCAATCCCCAACCGAATACCCACTTCGTTGTCCGAGGGGCCCATCGTATTGATGAACGCCAGCTTCCCCGCGAGATGAACCTGCCGGACCATCCGCTTCGTGACGTGCGGCCAATTGATATTAACAATGGGTGGGTCAACTTCTTGGATAAGAATCGTTAGCCCTGTCTCACCGTATTCCGGAATCGTCGGTCGAAACAGAAAATTTCGGTCGACTTTGCGCGTCGCGTGAATCAGATCCCAATCGCCGCAATACATCGTCAACGGTCCGTCGAAGCCTTCACCGCGCAATAACGCAACCAACGCCGCAGGATCGCCCGCTTTAAAATCGATATCCGGCATCGCTCGCCCTTTCATGACCGCAAGCGCGTCTTTCAACGTCGGAATCTGTTCGCCCTTGAATGCCTCATCAAACCATGAACCCGCATCAAGCGCTTGCAACTCCTCGAGCGTCATGTCATCGACACGTCCACGCGCATTTGTCGTTCGGGCTACCGTCGCGTCGTGAATCAGCACGAACACACCCTCCTTCGACTGACGGATGTCTAGTTCCAACAAATCGACACCCTGCTCGATCGCCTTTTCAATCGCTGCGATAGTATTTTCGGGCGCGAGCTTCACGGTCGCCCGATGCCCAACCGCGATTACGCCCGGCCATTCGTATTCACGTGTCCCTTCTAACTCAATCCACGACACCCGGGCCGCTTCCGCGTCGACGCGCGCGATCGCGCTACGGCCCTCGACTTCACCCTCAATCGTGTAGATATCTCTTCGAAGCTCAGATCTGCCAAGGTGGATTTCGGTAACCGAAAAACGGCGGTTCTTCGCTTCGACGAGATGCAGTGCCTCAAGCGGGGTGATGGGATCGAGCGCGAAGGCTGCGAACGGCGTTGCCAAGAGCCCCAATAGAAGCGCGATTGTATTGATGTTCATCTGTCTGCGAAACGTCATCATGATTCCCCTACAGTCCGCGTGATACCATTCCTAATTGACCTAAATGTTGTTATCAAAGGACACCCAGTGCTATGACACATCTAAGAATCTTTATTGCATTCATGTTAGTCGCGGCACCTGCCGTCGCTGAAGATGGCGCAAAGAACATCATACTGTTTATCGCCGACGGGTGGGGATTCAACCACATTACCGCGACAAACTACTACGAACACGGTGAAGACGGCCAACAACTGTACGAACGAGAATTCACCCCCTATGCCATGTCCACGTATTCCGCACGCAGCAAGGGATACGACGCCGAAAAAGCGTGGACCTCATTCGTCTATTTCCGAGCCGGCTCAACCGATTCCGCCGCCGCGGCGACGACCCTTGCGAGTGGCGTAAAGACCTTGAACGGCGCGATTGGCGTTGGCCAAGACAGTAAGCCCGTACCCACAATCGTCGACAAAGCCGAGTCACAGGGCAAGTCCACCGGCATCGTTTCGTCGGTTCATATTGCGCACGCAACACCCGCGTCGTTCGCCGCCCACGATCGCAGCCGCGCGAAATACGAAAAACTCGCCCGAGAGATGATCATGGACAGCAAAGTAGACGTCATCATGGGGCCGGGGCACCCGGAATTTGGTGAAGACGGCGAAGCGGTCGATCACGAAGGTGATGCGAAACGCCATGGCTACGTCGGCGGAATCGATACATGGACTGCAGTGAAAGCCGGTGAAGCCGGGGCGGACGCCGACAACGACGGCGATGCCGACCCGTGGACGTTAGTCGAGAGCCGCGACGCGATCCGAAAACTAATGACAGGCGACACCCCCGAACGCGTTCTAGGTATCGCGCCCATCTATGGCACCTTGCAACAAAATCGCACAGGCAACGATGAAGACCCCAAGAATGACCCGCCGTATCAAACCCCGCTACTTGAAACGTCGCCGACACTAGCCGAGCTGACGGGGGCCACGCTAAACATATTGGATAACAACGAAAAAGGACTGTTCCTCATGGTCGAGGGCGGCGCCGTAGATTGGGCATCCCACGGTAACCGTGCCGGACGCATGATCGAAGAAATGATCGGATTCGAAGACGCCATCAAGGCAGCGGTCGCATGGGTCGAGGCGTCGAGTTCCTGGGAAGAAACCCTCATCGTCGTCACCGGCGATCACGAATGCGGCTACCTCACCGGCCCCGATTCCGATCCCGACTGGAACCCCATCGTCAATAACGGCAAAGGCAAACAACCAGGCTCCGAATGGCATTCAACCGGACACACGAATCAACTCATCCCACTATTCGTAAAAGGGGCCGGCGCTGAACGCTTTGCAGGAATCGCCGACGAGCAGGACAAACAACGAGGAGCTTACACCGACAACGCCGAAGTCGGCGCACTGATGTTAGAGTTGCTCCGCTAATTTCCACCCCCCAACGTTATTCCCGCGAAGGCGAGAACCCAGAGCACTCAATTGTGCTCCCGTCATCAAAATTCTTCGTGAACTTCGTGCTCTTCGTGGTTCAAAACCACCGTCATCTAGCCTTCTGCCCGCCAAACACGGCCAGCTCCAGAACTTTCAAGTAACAGTCGACATTCTCAAACCCAATCTCACGCAACCAAACGCACTGGTCCTCGACCGGCGCAAGAATATTCGCATCCTTATCCGGACGATCCACCAATTCGGTGAACACTTCTTCCCGCGTTGTATCTTTGCCATTGGCGCGCGACGTTTCAAAGATCGCGTCAGTCAACATCTCGTTCCACTCCGCTTCCAACCGCGGCGTAGCCGATGCGACGTGTTCGACATTGATAAACACGCCACCGGGCGACAGCAGGTCAAATATTTCGCCGTAAATCTCCCGCTTCCGGTCATCGGTTTGATGATGAATTGAATATCCCGATACGACCGCGTCGAATGGCGCAGCGCCAACCACTTTTGCAGGCCATTCCGGGTCGCCATAGTCGACCTCCACAAAGTTCGTCCGGCCGTCATAGTCCGCCAGCGCTTCGCGCGCAGTCTCCAACATCGGCGGCGAGAAATCCGCGAATACACAGCGGGATTCTCCGAACCGCCCCAACAACGAGGCCCCCAAAATACCGCTGCCGCAACCCAAATCCAGAAAAGAGGACGCACCCAGATTCAGCGCCGCAATAATCCGGTGCATCATATCGATTTGTTCTTTCGCAAGCGGGAGCGCGACCCGTACTTCGTTCACATATTTAGCCGCCAACGGCGCGCTCTGCCACACACGCGCGTCATGATGCTCCGGTTTCGCTTGCTCAGTGCTCACTGGATTTCCTCCTCGTCTCGAATAACAGATTCACTATACGCGACGAAATGCGCACCGATGGCAGAGAAATTATTGGAGTCTTACGCACCACAAAGGCACGAAGATTCTTTGTGAAGCGTTTCTTCGTGCCTTCGTGGTAAGATTTTTGCGTTAATGCTGCAACACCGCAACTTCCGCGGGTGCTTGCCCACGCACAGCCTTATGGCATTCCACACACGTCACCACAAGCTGCATGTATTGCCACGCCGCCGAATCGAGATTGCCTTCCTCCGCGGCCTTCTCCGTTTTCGAAGCCGCATCGCGGAACTTGTCCCCATACTGACTGTAATCCCTATTCGGAATGCCAGCCCAATCCGCCTCCACGCTAATTTGGTGCAACGCTCTAGCATGTTCGGCGATCGACGAATAATCTTCCAACGCCAAGCCTTCGAGCAATGACTGTGCATGCGTCAGCTTTTGTTGCATAAGGCTGTCCTGTCCGTCCTGCGTCTCGTTGACCGCTGCGACCGGCTGAACACCCAAGTAAACGCACATGGCTACCAAGACGGCGACAGGAGCTACGATTTTCAACCCGGTTCGATACATCATTGGGAAATCTCCTTGCGAAATGCCGGACCAATAAACTAGTTCCGGACCTATAACTCTATTTTATTCCGAATCGGTCCAAATAGCTATCGAATTCGTTCGCCTTGCGCTGACCTTATTCGAAGATTATCCTTCCCGTTTCGTGCATAAACGGGCTTGCTAACTAGAGAGGCCGTCGAACAGGAGGTCACACCATGCGAACCGCGAAACTCTATTTATCCATCGTGCTCATCGCCGCGATGGCGATGCCCGCACTCGCCGGAGGTACACCAGACACCCGGCCCGAACGGGTCGGAATCTCTTCCGAGCGCCTGGATCGCGTTACGGAGCAAATACAGGCCGACGTCGAAGCCGGACGCATCCCTGGCGCGGTTGGCATGATTGCTCGGGACGGAAAAGTAGTCTACCTAGAAGCGATGGGAGTCTCAGATACCGAAGAGAAGACGCCCATGCGCGTCGACGATATCTTCCGCATCTACTCGATGTCGAAACCGATCACGAGCGTCGCTCTCATGATGCTGTATGAGGAAGGCAAATTTCGGTTGAGCGACCCCGTCGGGAAATACATTCCTGAACTCGCCGACATGCAGGTACTCATCGAAAAAGGCGAGACCGGCGGCGGTCCCGCATTTAACATTCCGGAAGTGGACGAAGACGGCAATCCGATCGCAGCGCCGGAAGTCGACAAAGAATCGTACACGACCGAACCCGCCAACAGACCGATCACAGTCCAAGACTTGCTCCGCCACACCGCAGGGTTCACGTACGGATTCTTCGGCGACACCAGCGTCGACAAAATGTACCAGTCTGCCGGCATTCTAACCATGGACCGTGACTTACAGCACATGGTAGAAAAGCTCGGAAAGATTCCGCTCCAATATCACCCGGGTTCCACCTGGCACTACAGTGTTTCGGTCGACGTGCAAGGCCGACTGGTTGAAGTCCTGTCTGGAATGTCGTTCGACGAGTATCTCGAAGAAAAAATCTTCAAGCCGCTCGGTATGCCGGATACCGGATTCTACGTCCCAGAAGAAAAAATGGACCGGCTCGCGCAGATGTACTCACCGACGGAAGATGGTGGCCTCGAAATCGCCAATAAAATGATGTCCCGCAATTTCGTGCGGAAGCCTGGTCTATTTTCAGGCGGCGGCGGTCTCGTTTCCACCGCACACGACTACATGCGCTTCTCTCAGATGATGCTGAATGGCGGCGAATTGGACGGAGTCCGTCTCCTTAGCCCGAAGACCATCGAGCTGATGACGGCAGACCACACTACCGTCATCGAAAATAACCCGCGACGTTACAGCGGTTACGGCTTCGGTCTCGGATTCGCTGTGGCCAAAGACGTTGGTATGATCGGATCGCCAACATCCGTCGGCGAATTCAACTGGGGCGGTGCGGCCGGCACACGCTTCTGGATCGATCCCAAAGAGAAATTCATCGGCATCTACATGGTCCAGATTCTCCCGCATCCGTTTGCATTCGGCGAGAATTTCAAAATCATGTCTTATCAATCCATCGTCGACTAATCTCGGCGAATCAACTCGGTTTCAACGGCCGGCCCATAGTGATGTGGGCCGGCCGTTTTTCGCCAGCAATGTGATTCCGCATGTTTAGGCCAATTGAAACGCGACCGCAAGATCGGATTAACGTTGGACTGCCAGCGCACGCATTCTTGATTCGCCATGCCATGTTCAAACTGGTTTGGAGGTGTGGGCTCTGGTTCAATTCTCGCGCTAATCCCGAATCGCGGCGGCTCAGGCGTTTCGTATTGCCGGGCTGGCCGATCTGCTCCGTAGAATTCAGACCGACCGCGTTTCAACGTTAGAATGATCTAGATGTCCCGGCCCAAGTCTTCTATCCAAGGACAATTACGCGTGGCCCAGTTGGCCACCCCCAACGATGTCGGAACCATGAACGCGACCAAGCCTACACCGACGAGAGTTCCGATGGTTAAAACATACGGCATGCCCGGTACGACTGCATTGGCCGCTATGCTTCCCACCACGGGTACCAGGCCAAGCGCCACACCGTTGAGAAACGCTTGAATGAAGGCCGTACGCCAGTTGCCTTGCTGAACGTTTCTGCGGATGCGTATGTCGAGCACGAATTCGCCGAACAGAAAAACGAAAACGCCGGGGGGACCGGCCAAGAACCATAGCCGCTCGTCGAAAGCGAAACCCTTTTTCATCCAGGAGCCGACAACGCAGAAGACCATAGCGGTACCGATTACCGTAGAGACGTAAGCACTCATGCGCGCCACGTAGCGATAATCACCTTCACCTTCGCGCCGGTCGAGCATCCGTATGTACAACACTCGTTGCCATACCGGAACGGACGCCTCGATTTCTCCGCGCACCGTGGCCACGTCGCCGAAGCGTTCCAGGACATGGACAGTCAGGTCCTCTGATACAACACCTTGCTCACTCGCGCGGTCCGCGCTTTCGCTCAAGTGACTTAGCAGTTCTTCGCGGATGGCCATCTTACGAGGAATCGAGGCCCGAATCGGTCTCACAACTTCATTGGCAAACGTATCGAATTCGTTCATGCCGATGCTCCCACGATTCCGTTGACGATCTGCGTAAACTGACCCCAGTGACTTCGCTGCTGTTCGAGACTACGCCTGCCTTCGGCCGTCAGTTTGTAAATGCGCCGGCGCGGCCCCCGGCGTTCCAACCTATCCGTCTCCCAGTCGCCCTTAATCTGGCCTGCTGCTTCCAGGCGATAGAGCACCGGGTAGACCGTGCCTTCCTTCAAGTGGAATAGGCCGCAGCCCCCCTGCTCAAGGCTTTGCAAGACGCCATAGCCATGGGACGGTCCCCGGGCAACGGTGGCCAGAACCAACATTTCCAAATGACCGCGAAGTAAGTTTCCTTTTCTCTTTTCCATACTTAGTATTTAGCCACACATAGTAGTGAATGTCAAGCCCGATCGACTCCTGTCGCTCGTCTCCCAAAAAACGCTAAACAAAACGCATCCCGTCCACATCGTCCACTAGTCCAAACCCGCCCCCGACCATGCGGATCGGCCATTTTACAACTGTTTTACGAACAAACCGACCAGTTCGGTGTTAAATTGGGTGTGGACAGAACACGAGGATTTGCCATGTACCCAATTGTTAAGATCGTTTCCGTAAGAATCTTCGCTGCAATCGCAATGCTAGTGGCCGTCACCGCCGCTTACGGTCAGGACACTGCGATCACAAGCCGACTCGACTGGGCCACGAATATCATCGTGCCGCCCGTCCGCGAGTTTCCGAGACCGCATTCGGTCAAATTGACGAATGTGGACGTGCAAGTCGTTATCCGTGATCAAGTCGCCCGAACGACGATAGACTTGTCCCTAAACAATCCGCACAGCAGCATCCAAGAAGCCGAACTCGTTCTCCCGGTCCCCGACGGTGCATCCGTCCACGGTCTCGACTTCGAGGGCGAAGCAGCCGAACCCACCGCGAAAATCTTGCGAAAGGAAGAAGCACGGCGCATCTACAACGAAATCGTCGCGAAATTGCGCGACCCCGCCCTCCTCGAATTCGTGGGCTACAACCTGCTAAGGACAAGCGTGTTTCCCGTGCCAGCCAACGGCACCCAGCGATTGCGCGTGACCTACGAACACTTGCTCAAGCGCGACGGCCCGCGCGTGGACTATCACCTCCCACGAAGCGATTCGCCCGAGTATCGCGTCCCCTGGTCTATCGCCGTTGACATCGAATCCGACGGACCAATCTCGACCACGTATTCGCCCAGCCACGAAGTCGCCGTCGAACGAATGACAGCGAACCGCATTAAATTGCGCGCAAGCGAACGCGCGGAGCGGTCGGCTGGTACATTCCGATTGTCCTATCTTCTTGAAGAGAATGGATTGAGCGCGAGTTTGTTCGCATACCCCGATCCAAAAGTCGGCGGCGGCTACTTCCTCTTACTCGCAGGACTCCCGACAGCGGATCCCGCCCAGCGCGAAGCTATCAAGCGCGAGGTGACGCTGGTGTTCGACCGTTCGGGCAGCATGCACGGAGAGAAGATCGATCAGGTCCGAGAAGCCGCGCTCCAGATTCTTGCCGGACTCAATGACGACGAAGCGTTTAACGTAATGGTCTACAACTCCGCCGTCGACCGTTTCCGCGATCAGCCCGTGATCAAGACGCGCGAAATCGAAAAGTCCGCGAGAGAATACTTGAACAGCGTTCGTTCCCGCGGCGGCACCAATATCCACGATGCACTCGTCGAAGCGTTGCGTCAGAAACCGGTCGAAGGCATGCTGCCGATCGTCCTGTTTCTCACCGACGGCTTGCCCACAATCGGCCAAACCGCCGAATCGGCGATACGCGACATCGCGCGAAAAGGAAACCCGTACAATCGACGCGTGTTTACGTTTGGCGTCGGCCCCGACGTCAATACACCCCTACTCGAGAAGATCGCGTGGGAATCGCGCGGTACAACGACGTTCGTCTTGCCGGGCGAGGATGTAGAACTAAAGGTCGCCCAAGTATTCGAACGGTTATCCGGACCCGTTCTCGCGGCACCAGCGCTTGCGACCCTCGCTCCCGCAAGCTCAGGCACCGACCCCAGTCGAACACGCGACATCATGCCCGCATCGTTGCCCGACCTGTTTGAAGGCGATCAACTCGTCGTTCTCGGCCAATACACCGGTGACGATGACCTACGATTTCGGTTATCCGGGAACTTCCTAGGTGAGACCAAGGAATTTGAATACCAATTCGACCTTGATCGGGCCACAACTCAGAATGCGTTTGTTGCGCGTTTATGGGCCAGCCGAAAAATCGCCATGCTCATCGACGCGATCCGCGAATTAGGCGGCAACCCATCCACCGCACAAACAACAGCCGACCCCCGAATTAAAGAACTGGTGGATGAGGTGGTAAGCCTTTCGACTGAGTTCGGCATTCTTACCGAATACACAGCGTTTCTCGCACGAGAAGGCACCCGGCTCGATGACCTCGCCGCGCTGCGCTATGAAGCAGCGGACAACCTGTCCGAGCGCGCGATGAAAGTGCGTAGTGGGCTTTCATCCGTCAATCAAGACACGAATCTTGTCGAGATGAAGAATCAGAACCGCGTAAACCTTGGCAACAGCTTTTACAACGCCGAGATGAACGAAGTGACAGTTCTTGATTGCGCGCAGGTCCAAGATCGTGCTTATTTCAAGAAAGGCGATCAGTGGGTCGATAGCAACCTTATCGCCAATGGGGAAACCCCAACGCCAAACCGCACCATCGAGTTCGGATCGAAAGCGTATTTCGACCTCGCCTATCAGCTCGCGGATCAACATCGTCAAGCAAGCATCGCCCGAACCGGCGACATCCTCCTCGAAATGAACGGCGAAACCATACTCGTCCAAGGCCCAAAGTAAATGATTAAGCCTAATCCGAATTCAAGTATCTTCCTCCCAGAATGCTACCCATATTTCCCCCTTTGAAGGGGGCGAGGGGGATGTTTGAATCCGGCATCACAAACCTAAATTGATCTAGAAGGCGAAGAACAAAGTGGGAGCGAACGACAGCAGCCAACCGACTTGCAAACATTAATCCCCCAACCAAAGGAGTCCCCAACCATGAAATTCCCAAACCGCGCCATCGCCACCATCGCATTCGCAACACTCATCACGGTACCCGCATGGGCCACGGCGCCGAACGCACCTGAAGCACCAGAAACGAATGCAGCCCAAGTAGACGTCGTGTTCGTCCTCGACACGACTGGAAGTATGGGCGGCTTGATTCAAGCCGCCAAAGAAAAGATTTGGGCGATCGCCAATACACTCGCCCTCGCAGACCCCGCGCCGGATATCCGCATGGGCCTTATCGGCTACCGCGATCGATCGGATGAGTACATCACCAAGTCTACGCGACTCACCGATGACCTTGATGCGGTGTACACGGATCTCATGACGTTCGACGCGAACGGAGGCGACGACACGCCAGAGAGCGTAAACCAGGCCCTTCACGAAGCCGTTTCCAAGATGAAATGGCGCGATACCGATGATACTTATCGCGTAGTCTTCCTAGTTGGCGATGCACCGCCCCATATGGATTACAAAGACGACGTGAAGTACGCCGAATCATGCAAACGCGCTGCGGAAGCCGGTATCTATGTCAACACAATCCAGTGCGGCGCTATCCCGGAAACCGAACCCATTTGGCGCGAAATCGCTGCTAAAGCCGAAGGCCGCTATTTCCGTGTAGAACAATCCGGCAGCGCAATTCTCACGGATACGCCTTTCGACGAAGAATTGGCCGAGCTCGGCGCAAAAGTCGAAGACACACGCTGCTACTATGGCGGCGCCGAAGTGCTCCAAAACAACAAAGAGCGTGAAGAGCGGGCGGACTCCATCGATGCGCTGGCGTCCATGAAGTCGAAAGCGCAACGCGCCCTCTTCAACAGCAGCGATGCTGGCCTCAAGAATTTTGTCGGCGAACAGGAACTCGTAAACGACTACGCCAACGGCGACGTTGATTTCGACAACATCGAAGAAGACCAGCTCCCCAAAGAATTCCAGGGCAAATCTAAGTCCGAAATCGAATCCGTTTTAGGGGAAAAGGCCGCAGAGCGCAAAGAACTGCAAGGAAGAATCGCGGAACTCGCAAAGAAACGCCAGGCCCACATCGAACAAGAGCTGATGAAGACTGCGCTGCAAGGCAAGGGATCGCTCGACTTCGGCATCTTCGACTGCATAAAGACCCAAGCCGGAAAAGCCGGATTGAAGTACGAAGGCGGACCGGCTCTCTAGGCATTATAGTCAGGCCTCCCCGATTCGTTCGATCGAGTTTCCCCCTTTGAAGGGGGCAGAGGAGATGTGAACGCCCAAGAGCTCAACTTGAATCCGCGCCAACTACATCCGATCGTACAACCAGTTTGAGATTGCCACCATGACTCAAGAACGCATCCTAGTCATCGAAGACGACGACGCCGTACGCACCGGCGTCGTCGATGCATTGCGTAGCGAGGGCTACGCCGTGCAAGAAGCGGCAGATGGACTCGATGGCCGTGATGCCGCCCTCGGCGCGGCCTACGATTTACTCCTACTCGACCTCGTCTTGCCCGGTTGCGACGGATTCACGATCTTACAAGCACTGCGCGCGTCACGGCCCGATGTCCCCGTAATTATTCTCACAGCCCGTGGCGAAGAGGACGAACGTGTCCGAGGCCTCCGCCTGGGTGCAGACGATTACGTCGTGAAGCCGTACAGTTTGCGCGAACTGCTCGCCCGCGTGGAAGCCGTGTTGCGCCGCGTTCCGGATGCTGGATCAACTGAAACGTCATTCGCGATTCCCGGCGGCCAAGTCGATCTAGCGAATTCGACGGTAACACGCGATGGCGCACCGCCCACCGCGCTGTCTGAAAAGGAATCGAATCTCTTACGCTACCTCAAACGCCGCGAGGGCCAAGCGGTCAGCCGAGACGAGCTGCTAACACGGGTATGGGGTATTTCCGCGCGCGGTATTGAGACGCGTACGGTCGACGTCCACATTGGAAACCTTCGCGAAAAACTAGGCGACGATTCGGCCGCACCCAGGATCATTCTGACCATCCGCGGAAAGGGTTACGCTTTGGCCGACTCACCATGAAACGGCCTTGGGTCGTCTTCGCCGCATACCTTGTCGCCGTCGCGCTGCTGATGAGCGCGATGGCCCTGGTGACCGTTATCGGAGTCCGGCTAGATCGTGACCAGCAATTCGCCGAATCCCGCGCCGCACTGGAAGAGCGCGTCCGGTTGGTGCTATGGCGGATGGATTCGGCGGTCGGCCCCATCGTCGCCCAAGAAAACGCCCGGCCCTATTTCGAATATGCGCCGTTCTATCCCGCTGAACGTGCCTATACGAACATGTTTGCGCCGCTGGCCGCCGGCGAAGTCCTGGTGCCATCGCCGCTCCTGACCCTGGAGTCTCCGTACATTCGTATTCACTTTCAATACGCGCCTGACGGTACGCTCACATCGCCCAACGTGCCCGAGAGCAACATGCGCGACCTCGCAGAAACAGGGTTCGTGACCCATGAAAACATCGTACGCTCACGCGTATCGTTCGAAAAGATGAGGGCTGCCGTAACCTATGAATTCCTGCGACAATCGTTAGCCAATCAATCCGTCAGTCTCGATTCCGATTTGAACCTCGCGACGACGGATGACGCGATCCAATCGAGCGAATACCAACAACGAGCAAAAACCATCCAACAGTCCATCACGAATCAAGCGCTCACTAACAATGTCATGCGCGTTGACGAACTGGAGAACAAACGCTCATCGGACGTGACCATGCCCGTGATGAACCCCGTTTGGTCAGACAATGAACTCTTTCTCACCCGAGCCGCACAAGTCGACGGGGAAACCTACCTACAAGGATGTTGGCTGAACTGGCCCGCAATACGAACCGACCTGCTCGATTCAATCAGCGACCTGCTGCCAAGCGCTTCTCTCACCCCCATATCCGAGACAAACGCGCCGGAAGAAAGCCGACGATTGGCCTCCGCACCCATTCACCTAGCAATAGACGAACCTTCGTTTGTGAGCGCAATCTTATCGCCGTTACGAATAGCCCTTCTCATCGCGTGGGTCTGTGTAATCATGGTAATTGTCGCCATCGGTGGTCTGTTATGGGGTGCCACCGCACTCAGCGAACGGCGCGCAGCATTCGTATCGGCCGTTACCCACGAATTACGAACGCCGCTCACGACGTTCCAATTGTATTCAGACCTACTCGCCGAAAATCGCGTACCGGATCAAGAAAGACGAAACGAGTACTACCAAACACTACGCAATGAAGCGACCCGCCTACGTCACCTGGTCGACAACGTGCTGGCATTCGCCCGCTTGGAACGAGCACCGACACACCCGCCGAAGGAGTCCGTATCCGTTGCTGATCTAGTGGCGCGCATTCGCCCAGGCATCGACGCACAGTGCAATCGGGCAGAGATGACGCTCGACTGGGATATACCCCCCGAACCCGAAATCACGCTCAATACCAACGCCGAAATCGTCGAACAAATCCTCGCGAATCTCGTCGACAACGCCTGCAAATACGCGAACGGTTCGGAGCACAATCAAATCGAAATCGCAAGCCGCAGCGATACAAAAAGCCTCATAATCACCGTCCGCGATTTTGGGCCCGGCCTAACTCGCGACGCCGCCAGAACGTTGTATAGACCCTTCGCGAAATCAGCAAGTGAAGCCGCAGTCACAGCGCCCGGTGTCGGCCTCGGTCTAGCACTCAGTCGCCGCCTAGCACATTCCCTCGGGGGCGATCTTCGTTGGCGCAACCACATCGAACCAGGTTGCTGCTTCGAGTTATCGCTACCAATCTAAAAGCTATCCCAAACCGTCATTGCGGGGGAGCTCCGCGACCGCGGCAATCTCATTTCAGGATCGATTCGATCTACTGGTGTCCATTCTCGCGCGAATTCGATACAGTATGATTCGTCACACTCGGATGAACCTGGAGTACTCACATTGGCGCCTCAACATAATGCAAATCCAACCCGCCGCGCATTCTTAACAACGGTAGCGGCAAGCGCCGTAGCGAGCCAGTTACCGGCAAGTGCCCAAGAGACGCGCCGCAAACCCAACCTCGTATTTTGCTTCACCGACCAACAACGCGCTCAATCGACCGGATACGGCGGGAACCCTATCGTTCAAACGCCGCACTTGGACGCGCTGGCCGATCAAAGTGTCAACTTCGTCAATGCGGTTTCAGGTTGGCCGGTGTGTTCGCCCTATCGAGCGACGCTCTTGACCGGACGCCATCCACACTCGCACGGTGTGTTCATTAACGACGTGCCGCTGAACGACGATGCCGTTTCATTCGCGCAAGCACTGGGCGACGCAGGCTACAACACCGGCTACATCGGGAAATGGCATATCGGCGGCCAAGGCCGATCCAGCTTCATCCCGACCGAGCGACGACAAGGCTTCGATTTCTGGCGCGTCCAGGAATGCACCCACAACTACAACAATTCCTTCTACTACGGCAATGACAACACTCGGAAAAAGTGGGAGGGATACGACGCGATTGCACAATCACGCGCCGCCGAAGATTACATTCGCGATCACGCCAACGACGACGAACCCTTCGCGCTATTCCTATCCTGGGGGCCGCCGCACAACCCCTATGAAACTGCGCCGGAGAAGTATCGCGCGATGTATCCCAAGGAAAGTGTCGACCTACGCTCAAATGTCCCCACGGAGTTGGCCGATCAAGCGCGTAAGGATATCGCGGGATACTACGCTCACTGCACCGCGCTCGACGACTGTACCGGCGACCTGCTCAAAACCATCGACGAACTAGGCATCGCGGAAGATACGATCTTTGTCTACACATCCGACCACGGCGATATGCTCGGCTCGCAAGGCCAACAACGAAAACAAAGGCCATGGGATGAATCGATTCGCGTCCCATTCCTACTGCGCTATCCTGGTCTACTCGGCGAATCCGGGCGCGAAATGAAATTTCCAATCAATTCGCCCGACATCATGCCGACAATGCTAGCGCTATGCGGCGTTGATATTCCGAACACCGTCGAAGGGCGAGACCGAAGCGAACGCATCATCAACAATAATGATGGGGGAGAAGTC
>JAJDAB010000469.1 GCA_029262095.1 Candidatus Hydrogenedentota bacterium | reverse complement strand
AGCGTTATCAGTACGCCATCTCGGATAAGCGTGGTAAATTTCGCATTGCATCGACGAACCCTGTGAAGGAAGTCGTGTGTGAGTCGTTGATCAAGATACACAGCGACGATCACGTCTTGATCATTGGCCAATACCTCGACCAATTGAAAGCGCTCGCGAAACGATTCGATGTCCCGATCATCACCGGCCAGACCGCAAACGGGAAACGCGAAGAGTTGTACGGAAAGTTTCGGTCGGGCGAGTGTAAGTTGATGATTGTGTCCAAGGTGGCTAATTTTGCGGTCGATCTGCCTGACGCGAACGTCGCGATTCAAGTATCGGGAACGTTTGGGTCGCGGCAAGAGGAAGCGCAGCGGCTTGGCCGAATTCTACGTCCGAAGACAGATGGATCGGGTGCGCACTTTTATTCACTGGTATCCCGCGATACGTGCGATCAGGATTACAGCGTGAAACGACAATTATTTCTCACGGAACAAGGCTATCGCTACGAAATCGTGAACGGGGAAGAGGTGAATCCGTCGTAATGGCGCGCCAGCCTTCCTAGTCGCTATGGCGGAAGTCACCGTATTAACGGGCTCCCAACTCTCAGATCGTCGCGCTCAAATCGACGAGGTGCTTCAACAGCATTGGGGGCGAGCGATCTTGCTGCTCCCCTCCCATCGCCTCGTGCAATCCCGCCGCGATCACTACCTCGCCTCAACAGAAACGGCTGGTATGCTTGGTTCGCCGTTCAAGACATTTGACCAATTAGCGTCGGAGGTGTTGGAGCGCGAGGGAGAATGCGCGGAAACATTATCGGATTTTCAGCGGACGCTTTTGATTCAAGACGTTGTTTCACAACTCCGCGAAGCGGGCGGCCTCGGCATTTTCGAAGACGCTTGCTCCACGCCTGGCTTCGCTGCGCACGCGCTTCGAATCATCACACAATTGAAACAGGCGGGCATCGACCATGAACGCTTTGCCAGCATTGCAGCTGATCGTGAACGCGCTTCCGGATTCGATCCAATTGTCAGTGCTCTGTACGCGGGTTATCAGGAAGCGATCATCGCGACGCACGTATATGATCGGGTCGGTGTCATTTGGAAAGCGGAAACGCTATCGCGCGATGGCGAGCCAAAGGCATTGTCGGAAGTTGACGTGCTCTTGCTCGACGCCTTCGACGACTTCACGCCATCGGAATTGCGGCTGATTGATGCGCTAAGTACACATGTATCCAAAACGGTATTCGGGTTTGCGTTTGCGGTCAATGACCCGAGTCAGGAAGACCTCTATGCGTTGCCACGCGCAACGTCGCACCGAGTCTGCTCGGCGTTTGGCGTGGATTTTCCGAAGCCGTGTTCAGAAACGAGCTCGAAGACATTTTCAATGTTCGTTGCACAACACCTGTTTTGGCGCAGCCCGCCAAACCCACCGCCAGAAGTAGACCGCAATCTCGCGCTAGTGGAATACCGCGACGCTTGGACCGAAGTCGAAGCAACGGGCCGGACGATAAAATCGCTTATTCTTGATGGGGTTGCGCCCGAATCCATTGCGGTGTTGCACCGATCCCTATCGGATGTCGCGCCGACACTCCGATGTGTATTCACTGAGTTCGGTATCCCCACGATGATTATTGCGGACGAATCGCTTCGCGAGAATGCCATCGCCACGTTTCTTCTCGAAATGCTCGAAGCGAGTGAGGCCTGGGAACGGGATCGTATCGCCGGTATTCTCGCATCGCGCTGGTTTAGCATGGCCGTCGAGGAAGAATTCGACACCGACGGTACGTTTTTATTGGCGCGAGCGGCAGGCGTGATTCAAGGTCACCGCGATTGGTCGCGCGGATTGGAATCGCTGTATGATCGGCTCACGTCAGCAAAGGGACACCAACGACTGACCGAACGCTTGGCGGATCCTGCGGCAGCGTGCAACGCGTTACGATGGGCGGTTGCGCGACTTCATGAAATGATGGAGGCCTTCCCTAAACGTGGGATTGAGGCAGCGTTTGTCGATGGCCTGGTTCGCGTGATGGATACGTTACGCTTGGCAGACGTTGTGTCGAACATTCCCGACGAACTCGCGGGAGAAGAAAACGGGGCAATCGATCGCCTATACGAATTGCTGCGCAAGTGGCAAGCCTGGTGTTGCGACCGGAAAGAAGGGGCACGTATCACGCGTTCCGAATTTGTGATCCGGCTGCGCCGGGCGCTTCACGATACACGCATAGGCGGCGCGCGCGTTGAAGGCGGTGTGTGGTGTGCCAGTATGGAAGAAGCGCGGCACCAGGCGTTTGCTCATGTATTCCTGATTGGAATGAATGAAGGAACTGTCCCTCGACCGGCGCCGGTCAACGCCATCTATGGACGAACCGATCTGGAAGCGTTCGCAAAGATGGATGTCGAACTCGACTCGCATGAACGGCACACCGAACGCGAAATGCTCTTGCTCCATCGCAGTTTGGCCACAGCAGAGGAGAGATGCGTCATATCCTGGCACGTAGTTGATGCGGGCGGAAAGGCTCGTGTGCGGAGTCCGTTCATTGCCGATATCGAATCGGTCTCGCCGGGCGATATCTCGATTGAATCCGGCGAGGCACCTCTTGTTACCCCGGATCGGGCCGCGTCACCACGCGATTTGGCGGCGTCTATACCGGTACACGCATCCGTCGAAGCCGCGTTGAATCCGGAGTACGTGCAGCGCTTTAACGCGGGTGCAGCAATCGAACGTGCGCGGTTGGATGCCTCGCCGTTCGCGGTCTACGACGGCGTAATTGAAGATGACTCGGTATTGCGATTGCTTGCCAAACGCTTTGACGAGTCGCATACGTTTAGCGTGAATCAATTTGAGACGTATGCGTCCTGTCCATTTCGTTTCTTTGTGGAGCGAGTCCTGGCGATACCGGAAGATTTGCCGCCGGATGCGGCCATCGATCCACGGGACCGTGGCCAGATGTTGCACCATGTTCTACGCGCTTTCCATGAGCAGTACGTCGGACGGAGCGTATCGGAACTTTCTGAAGCCGACGTGATCGCTACGTTGGACGGTTGTATCGAAAGCGTGTTTGAGCCGTTGTTGCGATACGGTAGCCCCCACTCCCGCACGCTTTGGCACGTCGAACAAGTTCGCGCGCGAAAGGTGCTCACACGTCACATGCGCACAGCCGCCGCAAAAGACGATGCGAAATGGAAACCCAATCAATTTGAAGTCTCGTTTGGACGGGGACGAAGAGAAGACGACGAGTCGCCTGATCGCACGGAAGCCTTTGTACTCAATACGCCTGCTGGGCCCATTCGGTTTTCCGGCCAAATCGATCGCGTTGATGGCGCAGACGATGCCGTGAGAATCGTCGATTACAAGACTTCGTTGCACATTCGGAAGAAAGACACGCAGTCCGGGGATTCATTGCAACTTCCAATCTATGGACTCGCGTGGAACTCGTTTCATGTGGGCCAGCCGTGCCGCGAGGCGTCATTTGTGGAGATCGGTTCGCATAAGATGGTCAAAGTGTTTGCCATCGCCGACGACTGGGAAGCGCTGGCGGATGTAGTTCGCACTCGCGTCGGCGAATTAACGAACGGCATTCGTGAAGGTCGGTTCCCGCCTGAGGCCAGGAAAGGCGGTTGTGGAACGTGTAGTGGGCGTCGGGCTTGCCGATACGAACAAGGTCGCATCGAACGTAAACAGGCGGCGGATTCGTGAAGCTTACGTCGGCCCAGGAACGAGCTGTCACGTCGACCGCGCAGCGGGTGTGCGTGCGCGCGAGCGCGGGCTCGGGAAAGACGGGCGTGCTCATCAGCCGGATCATGCATCTGATTGAATCGGGCGAGACCACGCTCGATCGCATCGTAGCGATTACATTTACAGAGAAGGCCGCACTGGAAATGAAGGCACGGTTGCGGGAAGCGTGCCGTGAGCGCGCACCGAAAGATGACCCGGAGCAGCTGACCTTCTGGCGGAACGTTGAACGGAGTGTGAGTGGATCTCGTATTTCAACGATTCATGCGTTCTGTGCGGGCCTGCTCCGCGAGCACGCGCTACACCTGGGCAGTGACCCGGATTTTGCCCTGTTGGAGGAAGCTGATTCGCATCTGCTACGGCATGATGCCGCGCAACAAGAGTTGTTGCGCCTCTTACAGACCGGGGATGCCGATGCAACATTTCTCACGAGCGAACTCGGATTCGACGCGGCATTCGATGCGATGCGTGCACTCTTGCGCAATGGCAGCGAAGCCGGTCGCGCTGTAGATCACATGGGCGACCTTTCAAGCGAAGACGTGAAGCGCGCATGGGTAGCGCTTGAGCAACACGCCATGGCGCACGCTATCCGATATATAAGAGCGGATCCACGTCCCTTGGAATTTCGCGCGGCACTCCAGGCTTTGGCGGGTTGCTGCTCACATCCCGGTGACGGACGAGAGGAATTGCGGCTTGCGCTCATTAGCGAATGCGAATCAATCGGATCGACCACGGAACACAGTGCTATCGCTGAAACACTCGCGCGATTGAAAGTACGAGCGCAATCCACGAAAAAAGACCGTTGGACGCCCGAGGACGTACCGGATCGCATACTCAAGATTCGGTCCGAGCTCGTCGAATTGCTCAAGGAATACTGCTGGGACGCGCTGTCCGATGTAGATGATGACCACGCGGCTTCGCTGACCGGCGCATTCTTGCGGGTTCACCGCGAAATCGCTTCTGCGTATGCCAGCGCGAAACAAACACGCATCACGCACGATTTCGACGACCTTATAGTTCGGGCGCGCCAAATATTGATGGCCCATCCGGATATTCAACATCGGGTTGCGCGATCGATGTCCCACTTGCTCATCGATGAATTTCAGGATACGGATGGGCTGCAGTACGACATCGCGGAAAGCCTCCACCGTGTCGAGGAGGGGCCGAGTCTCTTCATTGTTGGTGACGCGAAGCAATCGATCTATCTGTTTCGCGGCGCTGAGGTCGAGACGTTCCAAGATGCCGAAGCATCGGCCGACGACGTTATTCTGTTGGACGAGAATTTTCGGTCGCTTCCCAACGTACTGGAATTCGCCAACGATTTTTTCACAGAGACGAAACGGCTGGCCGCTGTTGAACCGAAATACGGACGATTAGAAGCGTTCCGAGATGCGACAGACGACGCGACCGTCGAATTCCTGATACCCGAAATACTTGAGGACAAGCCCACGCTAGGCGACTACCGCCGCGCGGAAGCGGAAATTCTCGCGAGCCGGTTGAAAGAAATGGTGGATCACCAGTGCACAATCGGGGAACGAGGCGAAGACAATGAGATCCAACGCCCGGTGCGATATGGCGACATGGCGATCTTGTTGCGAGCCATGGGCGAAGTGCATGTTTACGAACAGAGTCTACGGCGTCATGGCGTACCGTTTACGGTGGTAGCTGGAGCGGGCTTCTACGAGCGACAAGAGATTCGCGACCTCCGCAACTTCCTGTCCGTTATAGCGGACCCCTCGGACGAAATGGCATTGTTGGCCTTCTTGCGGAGTCCGCTCGCGGGCTTGTCGGACGAAGCTTTGGCGCAAGCTGCCGGTGTCCTTTCGGACGAGACTAGGCCGCTCACGCGATTCGTCGCCTCGGAGGCAACGCTGACCGATCCGGATCAACAGCATCGCCTCACAGAAGCGCGGCAACTGATCACCGATACCCGTGCGCGGCGTGAATGGTCCGCGCCGAACCTTCTGCGGTTTGTACTCGCCCAGACGGGCTACGAGGCAATGTTGTTGCGCCAGGAATTTCTGGGCGAGCAACGCGCAATCAATGTCCGCAAGCTTGTGGCGTTGTCCGAATCGTTCTCCCGCACACGTAGTCCGAGTCTCATTCAGTTCCTTCGCTACCTGGAAGACATTGCAAAGACCGAGATTCGCGAGGGCGACGCAGTAGAACTGAGCCACGACCGCGACGCCGTGACCATCATGACGATTCACCAATCAAAAGGCCTTGAATTTCCGTTGGTGGCGGTCGCAGACACGGGACGAAGCGCAGCGAGCAAATCTGAGGGTACGGTCGCTCGCCATCGCGGCCTTGGAATCGCGTTGCGTACGGTGGACGAAGACGGCAACAATTTGGAACCAGCGGCATGGTCGTGTATTAATCGCATGCGGAAGTGGCAAGATCGTGCGGAGTCCGCTCGCATGCTCTATGTCGCCATGACTCGTGCGCGCGATTACCTCCTGATTGGCGGACCGACTGGTAGTGGAAATACGTGGATGCAAGGTTTCGACCGTTGGCTCAACCTGGCGACGCGACGTGACGGCGAAGGAGTTTCCGGCGCAGCATGGCGAGGCGTCGTATGGCGCAGACCTCGAAGCGGGCCAACGGCTGCGGGAAAGACCGAACCCTTGCCACCGATCGACGTTGGGTTATTGCGCCGTCGAATCGGCCCTGTATCGTCGCAGCCGCCATTTCACGAGGTATCAATTACGGCGTTAGCTTCGGAACTGGCGAGCGAAGGCGACCGGGGAGTGAACCGCGAACGAGGGCAAACATCCCCTAATCCCATGGCGATGATTCGCGGCACGGTCGCGCACCGCATGCTTCAATTGTGGAATTTCGAAAACGGTACGCCCCCGAACATCGCCGCGCTGCTTCACGGCACGCCGTTGGATTCGGCTGATCGCAAGAAGTTGGAACGCGATCTGGGAGTGATCGCCACACGTTTCAAGCATAGCGATTTGGCTAAGAGACTTGCGGCGGATCAAGATCACGATCGCGAGCTTCACGTTCGGTGGTGCGTCGAGGGCGTCTGGATAAATGGAGTTATAGACGCGCGTCTCGGCGATGGCACTATTGTCGATTACAAAACCGGTGCTCAACACTCCTCGCTTGAGGCGCAATACACATGGCAAGTGAGGCTATACGCCGCGGCGTTGCGTGCGCTGACGGGCACTGCTCCTCCTTATGGAACGCTTTGCTATCTGGATGTAGAGGACGCGCCGTGCATCGATTTCTTGTTAAATGATGCGGACATCGACGAAACCGAAAAGCGATTGCGCGCGGTCTTGCCGAAGTTACAGCCGAAAGCGATCTAACGTGTTCGCGGGTATCATGCGCGCATTGTTCGCATTTGCTCTGTTGGCTGGCGTAGCTTTCGGCGGCGAAGCCCTTGAATCACCTCCGTTCTTGCTCAAGTTCGAAGCGACAGACCAAGCATTGGCCGAACGATCCTTGCGCGTCTTGCAAGACAGCCTCAAAGACCTCCGCGAAAAATTGCCGCCAGGAGACGATGTGATCACGGTCATTATCTGTCACTCGGTCGACGAGTTCGCGGGGTACGCCGGCCCGTTTGCGCCCGGTCGCGTTACCGGTATTGCTCAATCCGGCCGAGGCCTTATTGCGGTAAAAGCGCCTTATCTCGCTGTACGAGGCGCAAGCGAATACGAGCCGACGCTGCGACACGAACTGGTTCATGTTCTATTGGCACGCAACGGGCTGACGGTGAACATGCCACGGTGGTTGAATGAGGGCTTGGCGATGACCTTGGGTCGCGAGCATGGTTGGTCGGCTTCGCTCCGCGTGGCGCAGATGTACTTAGAAGGGCAGATATTGACTCCACGCCAATTGCACCTGGCATTTGCGAGCTCTGGGACTGAACTCGAGTTCGGCGACGCATACGCGCAGAGTTTGTCATTGACCCGATACATGCGAAAACGAATGGGGGATGAAGCGTTTTGGTCGCTCGTGACGTCGTTGGACGAGCAAACATTCAGCGATGGCCTGCGCGAGCATGACATCGACGGGATTCAGGCACTATGGGCAGACTGGCAGCGATCGCTTTGGCTATTGGCGATCATTTTCTCTGCCGTGTCTGGATTTTCGCTGTTTCAGGGGGCGGCCTTTCTGACAATATGGTCTTACTTTCGCCGCCGAAGAAGAGGTGAAGCGAAAATGCGGGTATGGGATCGGGAAGAGGCCATCGAGGACGGCGTCCTGGAAGAAGACGAGTACGTCGAGGCCGGACCGTACGAATGGGAATCATACAACGACGATGACGAACAAATCCGCTAGCTACAAGCAGGCGATTAACCGTGACGGCGTGTCGTTACAGCCGGTTGACCACCTGCCGCCTTACGGCGCAACGGTTACAGACAGCGGCGTGCGATTCGCGGTGTTCAGTCATCACGCGCGCCGCCTGTGGATTGCGTTATTCGACGATTCCGAGGCCACCACGCCAGCATTGGAGTTCGAATTAAACCCGGAAACCTATCGGGTAGGCGACATTTGGTCCGCCGAAATTTCGGGCATCGGAATTGGGACGATGTACCTAATCCGGTCGGACGGCCCCGCAGAATCCACCGCGGGTCACCAGTTTGATTCGGATCGGTATCTCTTGGATCCGTATGCCCACGCATTGACCGGCGCGCCGAGCGATGGACCCGTAAAGTGCGTGGTTGCGGATATGCCTAAGCCCGTTTCGTGGAGTGATCGTCCACGAATCGCCGATGGGGACGTTGTGATCTATGAAACACACGTTCGAGGATTCACGCAACATCCGTCGTCAGGCGTTTCGAACCCAGGCTCTTACCTCGGGTTCATTGAAAAGATTCCTCACTTGGTTGACCTCGGTGTGACGGTGGTCGAGTTTTTACCGGTACACGCATGCGGTGAGGGTGAACTCGGCCGCACGAATCCGTCCACGGGCGCGATATTGACCAACTATTGGGGCTACAACCCCGCAGCGTTTTTCGTTCCCGATCCGCGCTACGCGGTGGGGACCGATCCGATGGACTCAATTCGCGAATTCCGATCGCTGGCGCAAGCGTTACACGACGCGGGAATCGAGGTGATCGTCGATGTGGTCTACAACCATGTATCGGACACGGCGAAGACGGTGCAAGTACAGAGTTTCTCCGGCTTGGACAACGCTACGTACTTTCATGTCGATGATTCCGGAAGGTACGTAGATTTTACGGGATGTGGCAACACGATTGATTGCAGCCATCCCGCTGTGCGCGCGCTCATCATAGACAGTTTGCGATATTGGGTGATGTATCTCGGTGTAGACGGTTTTCGATTTGATCTCGCCGCCACGCTGATGCGCGATGCTGATGGTGCTATCAACCGACGCGCGGCGTTGCTTGACGATATTGCGCGGGATCCGGTTTTACGTCATGCGCGCCTTATTGCGGAGCCGTGGGATTTGGGCGAACACGGTTTTCAGTGCGGCGGATTCGAAAGCCCGCAATGGTGCGAATGGAACGCGCTCTATCGCGACGACATGCGCGGCTATTGGCGAGGCGACGGGCACTTATCCGGGGCCATGGCACGACGACTGACGGGGAGCCACGACCTTTTCGAAGACCACGGGCGCACGCCATCGCACAGTGTAAATTTCATCACCGCGCACGACGGTTTTCCGTTACGAGATTTGGTTACGTATTCAGAAAAACACAATGACGATAATGGCGAGGATAATCGAGACGGCTCGAATCACAATTTGAGTTGGAATTGTGGCGTTGAAGGTGAAACGGAAAACGAATCCATTTGCGATCTTCGTCTGCGCATGCAAAAGAATTTCTTGACGACGCTATTCCTATCAATGGGAACACCAATGATGGTTGGAGGCGATGAGTTCAGCCGAACGCAAAGCGGAAACAACAATGCGTACTGCCAAGACAACGAAGTATCCTGGATCGATTGGCGTTTCGCGGAAACGCATCAATCCTTATACCGATTCTGCGGCGAACTGATCCGCTTTCGCAGAGCAAATCCCGCGTTCGGTCGGTCGGAATATTTCACCGGCGCGCCGGAACGCAATGGACGCCCGGACATCGAATGGTTTGATTCATCGGGGAAGACGCCGAACTGGCAAGGTGCGGGTGGCGCACTCGGCTGTTGGATCAATGGTACGGAAAACGGCGGGATCGCGGTAACAATGCTGATGAACCCCCTAAAACGAGCCCGCACATTTCGGTTGCCGCTGGGCGATTGGCGTGTGCGGATAAATACTTCGGCTCGCTCTCCAGAAGATTTTACGCCGATTGAAATGTCGCCACGTCCACGATCGGAGAATATCGTTGTACCTTCCAAAACGATGATCGTGCTTACGGATGCAGCGAGGTAATTCGGGCGTTATCGAGTTCCGTGAGTAGATCCGCAGAGTCAAAATTGAATCGCCCAGAAAAAAATACGTGGGCTCTGAGTAGATCCCTCACTTCGTTCGGGATGACGGAGCTACTAGATTGCTGTGTCCTCTGTGGGCAAGAACGCTACTGAAAGAGCTGGCGGATGGCGTCCGTGCCGGGTGAATCCGTGAACTGGTCGGCACCGTTGACTAACAGTCCGGTGACCATATAGGCCAGTCCAACGCAGATGATCATCGCGTATAGCGCGAGCGTTGCTTTGACGACCTTCTCGAGGGTGCCTGCCCAACTGGACTTGACCGGCATAGCAGACATGACGGCAACGGGCATGACGTAAACCATCACCCAAAAGAGCATGGGTTGGTTTTGCGTTAACAACCAGTTCCACTTGCCGTCGATGAGCAGCCCGGTTCCAAGAATTTGTTTGCTCATCCGCGATAAGACCAGCAAGAGTACATAAGCGCCCGCGTATAACCCAACGCCAGCAAGCGCTGCCGCGATTGTTCGCCTCACAATCGGAAACACTCGAAGCCGGGGTAGCGCACCTTTCGGCGACGAGACGTAAACCACCGCGTAAAAACCGAGATAAGCTGTCATAAGGAATGGCAATAACGGCGGCACGAAGCCTAGGACAACGAGCACCAAACGAACAAAATTCGGTTCAATCCCGATGCGTTGCGCCACGCCCGCGCACACACCAAGCCATACTCGATTTTCCCAGGAGAGGATGGTTGCGCCGTCGGCTTCCGCCGACTCATCGAGGAGCTGGGCCGCTTGGCTGGCCGGTGACCCGAAATCGCCCAGCACTTCTTCGACCACGGTGACGTCCTGTCCGTTCGATGACGCACGGCCCTTAACGTCGGCCTGAATGCGTGCATTCAGTTCGGTCAACAACACGCGGCGACCATCGGTGTCCACATCTTTCAGGTGGGCACCGACTTCCCGCAGATAGTTCGTGATCTTGGTCTTTTTCTCTTCGTGATCTGACATGTATTAACCGTGCCACGCCGATTGCGCAGCGACTCGCAGCCTTTCGTTCCGGCGCGTCCATAACTGACCCACGCCCCCCGACCCGGGCGCATTATACAGGGGGGTGACGCGTTTTTGGAACTGCCCACGGACGGCACCGCGAATTCAGGTGCCGCCCGCGGGAATGAGAACGGTCAGGTCGCTGCAGCGCCGCATACCGCCGTCGCAATCGCTGCGATTGTGGTTTGCGGGACGAGCCCCATTTGCGTGTCTGCGGCGCTCAGAAATCGGCGGAATACGTGGTCCATTTCCTGGGGATTAGGATCGAATCCCATCCCGCGCACACAGTGTGCAACGGCATTGCGGCCTGAACGCGCTGTAAATACAAACCGATGATCGCCCGCACCAACAGCATGAGGCGACAGGAATTCATAGGTGATCGGATTCTTCAGGATTCCGTCTTGATGAATCCCAGAACTGTGCGCAAAGGCATGGTGACCGACAACGGGGTGATTGGGCGCAACGTCTATACCGGTCGCTTTTGCCACCTTTCGACTTACGGCCTGTACGGCTGGCAGATTTACACCCGTGTCGGCAATCGATTTCACATGTAGGGCAGCGACAACTTCCTCCACGGCCGCATTACCCGCGCGCTCGCCAATTCCGTTCACGGTAACTTCAACTTGGCGTGCGCCCATGCGCACCGCGGCGATGGTATTCGCAGTCGCCAAACCCAAGTCATCGTGACAATGCGCGGAGACGATGACGCCTTCGTCCACAAACCGCACGATTTCTCCGATCATCGCGCCGTATTCTTCGGGGACCGCAAAACCTACCGTGTCAGGTACGTTGACCCGGTCTGCACCGGCACACACGGCCGTCTCGATGCACTGCCGTAAAAAGACGCGGTCCGCGCGCGTCGCATCTTCCGCACTGAACTGGACGATCGCGCCGTCTTGCGCCGCTCGCCGTACGGAACGATCGATTCGGCGAAGGGCATCGGCGCGGCTGATGTTCAACTTGGATTCCAAGTGAACGTCGGATACGCCCAAGACGATGTGTACGACCGGATCTGCCGCGTCGGCCAACGCTTGGCGTGCCGCATCGATATCCGGATCGCAACACCGTGCCAGCGCCGCGACTTCGCAATGGCGTACCGCTCGCGCGACGCGTGCTACGGCATCCGCATCACCCGGCGATGACGCCGGAAATCCGGCCTCGATCGTGGCGACGCCAAACGCCTCCAGCGCCCGCGCGATTTCACATTTTTGATCCGCCGACAGATGAACACCCGGCGTCTGTTCGCCATCGCGCAAGGTGGTGTCGAAAACGCGTACTTCTTGATTCACAATTCTTCTCCTTAAATGCACTCGGGGTGCGTTCATTTGGTTGATTGCATCCAAACTGAACCACCGCCAAGCGTGTGGATTCGAGACCAGCAAGTCCCAATTCCATGTGACACCACCTCCCTTCGGTATTGTGCGATCGCGCTATGCGCGGGCAAAAAAAAGACGCCGCGGACCTAATGGCCCGCGGCGTCATATCTAATCCTTAATCGGGGTTATTGCTAAATAGTTGGACGCATAACGGGCCTACAATCCTCCACGAGGAGGAGTGGGAGTAGCAGATCCGTTATACGTTTAAAAGCTGTCATGATTCGGTACTTAGCGGAAGTTTAACCTACGTTTCGGCTTGGGATCAAGCAACGGCTGCTTTTGCGTGGCGTCTTCAGCGCCTGGTTTCGGGCTCCACTGGGTCGCCAACGCGCGGAGGCCTTCAACGGCGGAACTCAGACTGGTGAGTCCGCTGCTCAGATTGGCGTTGCCCAGCGCTTGGCCCACCGTGGTGAATAGGGCGCTTTGCCGGTCAGTTCGTTGTTTGAGCGTGGCGAGTTCTCTCTCACTTAGATTCAATGGATTCGCGTCAATTAGAACCTTATTGAACGCTGCCCAAGACTCGGAAATGTCCCCCCACTGTTCGGACAATGCGGCCAACGACTCAGGCCCAAGTGCCTTTCCCTCCATAGCTTTCATCGAGGTTTGGACCTCAGATAGAGCGGCACTGAGCTCTTTTACCGCAGCATCTATGTCGGGGACTTCGTTTCGTTGGAGTAGGCCCGCGAGTAAGGTTTGGATACGCTGCAACGATGTCGCCGCCAGAGGGGCATTGTTTCCAGGGGTGACTGCGTTCGTCGCGTTCATGAATTCAGCTTGAATGGCGTCAATATCCGTAGTCCATGCGGGGTCGGTGGCCGTACCCCATGCGCGGTAACCCACGTAGAATCGAGACCAGGACTCTTGCGCCGATTTGAGTGAGGACCGTAATGGACGGATGCGACCGGCGGTCGCATCGGCAGCGGCCTTATCGAGGGCGGTCCTAACGACATCTACTTCACGTGTCAGGTCTGCAATATCCGCCGCTGCCGATAAGGTCCCTGATCCAAAGGCAAGCAACATACATCCGCAGAACGCGGTAACCCTCGTTTGTTTCGATAAACGCCGCACTTTTATTCGCATGATCATAGTTTCTCCACCATACATGTATCCCCTTGGAGCGGCTACAGTTCCCGGGACCAGTGGGCACCTTCGACATCCTGTCAAATCGGCAAGGCATGTGCTAGACTGGCGCATGCACTGTTGCGTGTGCATTCCCCTTACAATGAAACATTCTACTCGTCTGCCATCCGCGAAACGTCGACTGCCTCGGAGCCGTTTGACACTGGTCTCAAAACCGGTGCGCCGCTCCGCAATATCGTCGTGCGTACTAGCCACGCTTCTTATTGGTAGCACCTGTTTTACGACTGTCGCTGTTGCCCTCGAAGCGGGCTTTGCAAAGGCCGAGATTACGCCCGTGTTGGGCACTCCACTGGCCGGTCGGCTCGAACGTTGGGGTCGGGGGTCCGAGACGATTCACGATTCCCTCAATGTCCGGTGTCTTTATCTCAAGGATGGTGACACAGGTATCTTTCTCGTATCTGCGGATTTGTACGCGGTATCACCGGAATTGCGGGCACGGGTACTGGAATTGGCGCCACGGGTTGTCCCGCCGGAGCAAGTGGTTCTAGCGGCAACGCACACCCATAGTGGGTCGGGCGGGATGGACCGTGGACTGGTACGCCGTGTGGTCAGCGGGCGATCGTCACCCCGCGTGCTGGAGGAGACGGCCCAGCAGATCGCTGGCTGTATGCGTGAGGCGTATAGCGATCTTAAGAGAGCTGCCGTGGGCCATACGATGGCGCCATGGGAAGTCCCAAGCGGTTTGTTCGGTGTAAACGCTCAGCCCGCGGCGATGAGGGTGTTGCGGGTGGAGGATTCCGACGGAATCCCGATCGCCGTTGTGGTCATAGCTCCTTTGATGCCCGACAACGTGGGCACTGATGAATTGTTGACGCTGTCCCCCGACTTTCCCGGGCCTTTGTGCACGTTGATCGACGACACGCTGGGTGAAGGCGGGGGCGCGATGTTCTTCAACGGCGCATCGGGCGATTTTGTCCGTGCGAATATGCCGACCGTCACATCTTGGGACGCGATTGAAGCCCTCGGAAATTCCCTCGGTGCGTTTGCACTGGAATTGAGCGACTCAATCGAATGCAGCGAACTCCCGCTCACAGTTCGCGCGACGGTTCAGCGGATGCCTCTATCTCTTGGCGACGCTTGGTTACCGGAAGAGTTACCGCTTACACACTGTACGGTCGGCGATCTCGCGATGACGTTTGTGCCGCTTGGTATCAGTTCGGCTATTTATGAGTCTGACGCCCTTCGACAGGACGCTACGCAACATCATGAAATCATCGGTTTCGCGAACGGGTTCTCTGGTCATGTTGTACCGGAGTCCGGTTATGCTACCGATACTGCGGCAGCGCGCCTCCATTACTTCGGCCCGGCTATGGTGCAACGACTAGCGCAGGGAATTCGCACGCTCCTCGATGGCGATCTCCGCTCAGAATCTGGCGAACAATCGAATGGGCCAGATGCCGAATCTCCCGGCAAATCGACGGCAAATCAAGCTATTACTTTCTTCAAATTGGACTCGAATAACGAACCGAGTGAAATCGAAAGTGCCGATTTAACAGGCGAAATTCTTGCGTCGTATCAGCAACGCATTCTCGATCCCGGCGCCAGAGGAACGCTGTTGCCGGGCAATTCTGCGTTGGCTCACGTACCTTGGTTTGTGGATGCGTCACCGGTGGCGTTGCTGCAATTGGCATTCGAACTGCGGCCTGCATGGGCCGGCTTGGATTTGGAGCAGCGGCAGCAAGTTCAACAATTTGCGAGCGGGGCCGGCTTGCCGTTGGAAGCGGCTTGGATGATGCAACACGAAGCGGCGTTGCTAGGGTATGCGGGGATCAACCCTACAGATTCTATCGTTGACCACGCGTTGATATTCGCGGTTCACGGCGATAAAGCCGGTGCGGAAGGATTGCTCGCTGGCCTACGAATTCCTTGGACGTACCCTGAAGCGCCCACTATTCGCCGCCGGGTTTCCAGTGCTAAGATGCCGGTCATCTCGCTTGGTCCAGCGCATACAATCGGCGCGATCGCCGGGATGAATGGCGTGGGTCTTGTTGCATGTGCGGTGCGCAA